>CAUJFR010000441.1 GCA_963169885.1 Bacteroidota bacterium | reverse complement strand
GCGGAACTGGATGTGCAGGTAAAGAAAGGATTATCCTTATTAACCATCCGCCATTATAATGCCGCGGTTATGGATAAACTCATCAATGGAAAAACGGTTTTACTCCGGCAACAAACAAAGGAAACAGTACAGTTTTTATTGGGATAAAATCAACGGCCTTCGACCGTAATGGTCTGGATCATCTTTTTGGCCACCGGTTTTTCATGCAGGGTGGCAGGTTGCCAGGTACCCATTTTTTCCATACGGGCAATTAGTTCATCGTTGAAATCGTCCCCGTCTTTAAAGCCTTTCAGCACTTTGAAATTTACAGGAACCCCATCTTTATCCACGACAAATTCCACTTGTATAAAAGCCCGATTGACCCCCTTTGGGAGATAAGCGGTCATTTCCTTTCCTAACTGGTCGAGGTATTTCATAAAAGCCTCCCCTCCACCGGGGAAGACCGGCCACTGGTGTACCGCTTCCTGAAGATTATCAATCGGCCGCTGCAGGTGCTGAACAGGTGGTCGTTTAACCACAGCCTGTTTCACGTCAACCAGTGGTTTCATTTTCTTTGGTGAGGCTTCGTTGATGATGTACTCCCCTTTTTCCCCGATCAGTACCACAGGCACCTGGTGAAACTTTTCAAAATAGTCAAACGCGTCTTCGAGACGGTCCGTAAATTGTTTCAGTTCATGGTCATCCTTGGTGAGGCTTTCCAGGTATTTCACACTCTTCTCCACATTATACCGGATCGGGAAAATATGAACCGGTATAAAATCCTGTCCCTGGTCTTTCGCATGTGCTGCAAGTATATATAATTCATCAATCTGCTGATCCGTAATTGGAATACAGCCCACCGTCACACAACTGCCATGAATATAAATCTCACTGCCGGGTTTGAGGGAATCACTGAGAATTTTATCCGACGCATTCGGATAGTTCAACCCGAGCGAGAGATAATAATTACTCCGCGGATTAAACTCATTGATATAATAAAAACCTTCCGGTACCTGGTAATCCCCTTGCATCCTTTTGGGACCAAGTGAACCAGCCAGGGCACAGACTTTATAGGTCTTGAAGAGTTTGAACGACTCATTCAGCTCGTTTTTCACCCAGACTTCTAACTGACTATCATATTTAAAGGACCGGATGTACATGTACCGGGCAGGCCAGGTAAGCTTTTTGGCTTCAAATTGCTTTTGCAGCGTATCTTCTTTACGTTGGAGTGCTTCTCCCGGCCGGGGAAGGGATTTCTGGTACTCAATAAATGAATAGGAATTCGACCCACCTTTAGAGCCACCTGAAGTCGGTTGTGCCTGCAGGAAGATTCCTGTCAGCAGGGAAACGGTTATTAAAATGAGGGTTTTCTGCATGTACTGATATCAACTCAACGCCCTTCCAGGGGATTTGTTATTTGAATACGCTTAAAACATTGTAAATATACTCAAAAACCATGCAGAGACTGGTATAAAAGAAGTACACAGAGGTGCATAAGCTGTTTCCCTGCGTACTTTTCACGAAAGATTATCAGAGATTTCCTCTTGCATCCTGTTCCCGTTCAATCGCTTCAAACAGGGCTTTAAAATTACCCTTACCAAAACTCTTTGCACCCTTGCGTTGAATGATTTCGAAAAATAAGGTAGGTCTGTCTTCTACGGGTTTGGAAAAAAGCTGGAGCAGGTACCCTTCATTATCGCGGTCCACCAGGATTCCTAATTCCCGCAAGGGTCCCAGGTCCTCATCAATATGACCTACCCGGTCGAGCAGATCATCGTAATAAGAAGTGGGCACTTTCAGGAACTCCACACCCCGTGACTGCAGTTCGGTAACCGTTTTTACAATATCATTGGTGGCAAGCGCCACATGCTGACAGCCTTCCCCATTATAAAAATCGAGATACTCTTCTACCTGGCTTTTCTTTTTGCCTTCGGCCGGTTCATTGATCGGGAATTTAACAAACCCATTCCCACTGCTCATAACTTTACTCATAAGGGCCGAATATTCTGTAGAGATATCTTCATCATCAAAGGAGAGGATATTTTTAAATCCCATTACGTCTTCATAGAATTTCACCCAGGGATTCATCTGGTTCCAGCCCACATTACCCACACAATGATCCACATAAAGTAACCCGGTATCTGCCGGTTTGAAATAGGGATTACTCCAGGCCCGGTAGCCGGGCATAAATACCCCGTTATAATTTTTACGTTCGATAAACAAATGCACGGTATCTCCATAGGTATGGATACCACTCATAACCAGTTCCCCGTCATTGTCTTTCATTTTTACTGGTTCCATAAAGGAACGGGCGCCTCGCTTGGTAGTCTCTTTCCAGGCACTGGTGGCATCTGGTACGCGGAGCGATAATGCTTTCACCCCATCCCCGTGTTTGTAAATATGATCGGCAATCGGGTTATCGGCTCTTAACGGAGTGGTCAGGACAAATGTGAGCTTATGCTGCCGTACGGCATAACTGGCCCGGTCTTTTACTCCGGTTTCAGGACCGGCATAAGCCAGGGCCTGAAACCCAAAGGCGCTCATATAATAGTGGGCCGCCTGTTTGGCATTGCCCACATAAAATTCCACATAGTCAGTACCTTCCAGGGGAAGGAAATCCGTATTGATTGTTTGCGTTGTTTCGCTGGTGATTGTAGTACTCATAAAATGAATTCTGTTTTATCGTCTGGCGACAGATGAAATAAAGAGGCTTACTGGTCAGCGGGTATAAGAAAATAAACGGACCAGTCAGGTTCAGAAAAAGGGATCCATGGCCAATGTCTGCATAAGCAGGCTGAAATGACCGCGTTCGTCGGTGAATGCTTTATGGGGATAGTCAGGAATCACATAGCAAATCTATATAAAAAAGAAAAGACCGGGCCTGCAAGTGCAGGACTTCAACTATTATCTTTGTCCTATGCAGAATATTGGAATACTCGGAGGAGGCCAGTTAGGCCGTATGCTCCTGCAGGCGGCAGCAAATTACCCGGTCACTGTACATATCCTCGAAAATGACCCGGACTGTCCTTCGGCCCATCTTTGTCACCAGTTCACCCTGGGCGATATCCGTGATTTTGAGGCAGTTTACAACTTCGGTAAAAGTTTAGATGCCATTACCATAGAGATTGAAAATGTGAATATTGACGCTTTAGAAAAATTGGAATCTGAAGGGGTGAAAGTATATCCTTCCCCGGCTGTCTTAAAGACCATCAAGAACAAAATTCTTCAGAAAGAGTATTATAAAAAGCACCAGATTCCGACGGCAGATTACCTGATTACTGAAAACCGGGCAGACCTGGAAAAGGCCGTAGATTTCCTGCCCGCGGTACATAAAGTGGGCGAAGGCGGGTATGACGGGAAGGGGGTGCAGCTTCTCAGGACCCGGGACGATATCAGTAAAGGATTTGATGCCCCTGCCGTGCTGGAAAAAATGGTGCCCATCCATAAAGAAATAGCGCAGATGGTGGCCATCAACGATAAAGGGGAAACAGCACTTTATCCCCCGGTGGAAATGTTGTTTGACCCGGATCTGAATTTACTGGATTACCAGCTTTGTCCGGCCGAACTCAGCACCCAGACCTTATACCGGGTGGAAGCAATTGCGCTGGCCGTGGTACGGAACTTCAAATCTGCCGGCATTTTTGCCGTGGAAATGTTTGTGGACAAGAATGGAGATGTGCTGGTTAATGAGACAGCTCCGCGCGTACATAACAGTGGCCATCACAGTATTGAAGCCCATTACAGTTCCCAGTTTGATATGCTCTGGCGGGTCATGCTTGGTTACCCCCTGGGAAATACCGACCCTATTCTGCCCTCTATCATGGTCAATATTATCGGGGCGGAAGGGTTTAGCGGGGATGTGCGTTATGAAGGATTGGAGGAAGTACTTAAAATGGAGAATGCCTTTGTCCATTTATATGGGAAAAAACAGACCAAACCCGGCCGGAAAATGGGTCATGTGACGATCCTGAGCAAGGAAAAACAGGACCTGCTGCATAAATCAAACCGGGTAAAGCGTACGCTGTTGCCCAAAACCTGATCCATTTATCCACCTGTCAGGCCGTTTATAATTCCTGCAGATTCCGTGCAAGAATCAGGTGGTTTTCGCGTCTAATAGCCAGCATTATCTGTTACCTTTAGCCTCCTGATTAATTTACCAACTGGCACCAAACAAGATGAGAATCAAGAAGTACAGTCTGATCGCTTTGTTAGTGATTACAGCCGCAGCCTGCGGCGATAGTAAACCGAAGATCCAACCGCCCGGGGCCGGGTCAGGACCGGCAAAAACGCCCCCTATGCGGGTAGATGTTTATGTAGTTAAACCAGAGTCCTTCGGGGAATCGATAGAAGTGCCCGGGAATATCCTGGCAAATGAAGTAACCGAAATTCATCCTGAAGTATCCGGCCGGATTGTTTACCTCAACCAGTCCGAAGGCAAATTTATCAGTAAGGGTACCCTGATGGCCAAGTTATATGATGGTGATCTGCAGGCCCAGCTCAAAAAATTACAGGTCCAGCTGGCTTTGGCAAAGAAAACAGAAGAACGGCAATCCCAGCTCCTGAAAATCCAGGGTATCAGCCAGCAGGACTACGATATCAGTCTCCTACAGGTAAATAACCTGAATGCGGATATCGGCATTATCCAGACCAGTATTGCCAAAACAGAAGTCAGGGCTCCGTTCAGCGGCAAACTCGGGTTGCGTAATATCAGTACAGGCGCTTATGTCACTCCCGCATCTGTGATCGCCGTAGTGAATCAAACGGATATTCTCAAACTTGACTTTTCAGTACCTGAAAAATATACCTCACAGATCAAAATAGGTCAACTGGTTAGTTTCAGTTTTGAAGGTGCTGATAAAACACATCGCGCTAAAATCATCGCCACAGAATCCAATGTGACCGAAAACACCCGCAGCCTGCTGGCCCGCGCCCAGGTGATTGGCAAAGACATTACCCTGCTTCCGGGTGCTTTCGCGAAAGTGAAACTGGAATTTTCCCCGGATCCCAATGCCTTGTTGATCCCTACCCAGGCGGTATTGCCTCAGGCCAGGGGCAAAAAAGCAGTCCTGGTTAAAAACGGTATAGCTGCCTTTACTGATATCACCACCGGTATCCGTGATTCTTCCCGGATTCAGATACTGGACGGCTTGAAAACAGGTGACACCGTAGTGGTTACGGGTCTGCTGAGTATACGGCCGGATGCTCCGGTCCAGGTTGGAAAGATCATAAATAATAAAAAGTAAGCACTTCGGTTATTCCATTCCGTTTGAATAATCGTCGCATTACAAAGATCCTGCTATGAATATATCCGCATTAAGTTTACAACGTCCGGTTCTGGCCATTGTGATGAATATCGCGATTGTACTATTCGGATTGATTGGATTTAAGTTTCTCGGTGTGCGAGACTATCCGGCTATTGATCCGCCGAATATCAGTGTACGTACCTCCTATCCTGGCGCCAATGCCGATATCATCGAAACACAGATCACTGAGCCATTGGAGAAAGCGATCAATGGAATCGCCGGTGTTAAAAACATAACTTCCACGAGCAGTAATGGGACCAGTAATATCAATGTGGAATTTGAACTGAGTGTGGACCTTGAAGCCGCGGCCAACGATGTGCGGGATAAAGTATCCCAGGCACAACGGTCCCTCCCAAATGACCTTGACGGACCACCCGTAGTTTCCAAGGCAGATGCCAGCTCCGACCCCATTCTTTCCATGACGGTGCAAAGCAATACGAAGAACCAGCTCGAGATGACCGAGTATGCGAATAATGTATTGGTGGAAAGGCTACAGACCATACCCGGTGTGAGCGGAATTCAAATCTGGGGAGAAAAAAGATACGCAATGAGGGTGTGGATTGATCCGGCCAGGCTGATTGCTTACAATGTTACTGCCGGTGATGTGCAATCCGCCCTGCTCAGGGAAAATGTGGAATTACCTTCCGGGAAAATATCCGGAAATGCCACAGAACTCACCGTCCGGACTTTCGGGCGACTGAATACGGAAGAAGAGTTTGAAAACCTGATCGTAAAAAATGTAGGTGGCGCCGACATCAAATTGAAAGATGTGGCTCAGGCCGTTCTGGGTCCGGAGAATGAAGAAACGGTACTCAAAGGAAACGGCACCCCGATGATCGCATTGGCGGTAATTCCCCAGCCGGGTTCCAATTATGTTGCTATTTCGGATGAGTTTTATAAGCGTTTGGATCAGATCAAAAAAGATGTACCTGCGGATGTAAAAATTGATATTGCACTGGATCAGACAAAATTTATCAAAAAATCAATTTTAGAAGTGCAGGAAACCCTGATGATCGCTTTCCTGCTGGTGGTGATGATCATTTACGCGTTCTTCCGTGACTGGATCATCGCCCTGCGTCCCCTGATCGATATTCCGGTTTCGCTGATCGGGGCCTTCTTTATCATGTACCTGATGGGCTTTACCATTAATGTACTGTCTTTACTGGCCATTGTACTTGCCACCGGACTGGTGGTGGATGATGGCATCGTGGTCACTGAAAATATTTATAAACGGATTGAAAAGGGAATGAATAAATACCAGGCTGCCCTGGAAGGTTCAAAGGAAATTTACTTTGCCGTAATCGCCACTTCCATCACCCTGGCCATTGTATTCCTCCCGATCATCTTCCTGCAGGGATTCACCGGCCGGCTTTTCCGGGAATTTGGTATTGTAGTGGCCGGTGCGGTTCTGATCTCAGCATTCGTTTCGCTTACCTTAACACCGGTACTAAACGTTAAGCTGACGCGGAAAAACATGACCAAGCATCCCTGGTTCTATACTAAAACAGAACCTTTTTTCCGCTGGATGGAAAACAGTTACCAGTCAGCACTACGCGGATTCATGAAAGTAAGGGGCCTGGCATTCGTGCTGATCCTGCTTTGTGTTGCCGCAATCATCTTTGTCGGACGTACCCTGAAATCCGAACTGGCCCCTATGGAAGACCGCAGCCAGTTCCGTTTACAATTAACGGCACCTGAAGGAACATCCTATGATGCGATGGATAAATATGTAACCCGGCTGAACAATCTCATGCTGGATTCAGTTCCGGAAAAGGATATGGTACTCAGTGTTACATCTCCCGGTTTTGCAGGCACCGGTAATGCAAACACCGGTTTTGTACGGGTTACGCTGGTACCACCCAATGAACGGGTACGCAGCCAGGCGGATATCGTGAAAATGGTCAATAAAAACATGCCGCGGTATAATGAGGGACGGGCCTTTGCTATTGAAGAACAGACGATCTCACAGGGACGCCGGGGTGGCCAGCCCGTAGCATTTGTGCTACAGAATAATAATTTTGATAAACTCACGAAGATCATGCCCAAATTTCTTGAGGAAGTTCGTCAAAGCAAGATCCTGACCAATGCTGACATTGATCTGAAATTCAATAAACCGGAACTACGGGTGGAAATTGACCGGTTGAAAGCCGCTCAGCTGGGCGTTTCGGTAAATGATATTTCACAAACATTACAACTTGCCTACAGCAACCGCCGCCTCGGCTATTTTACCAAAGATGGTAAACAATACCAGGTGATGGGACAGGTAGCGCGGAACGACCGGGATGAACCCAATGACCTGAAAACACTATTTGTACGGAATAACCGAAATGAGCTTATTAGTCTGGACAACCTGGTTACGGTCAGCGAATCCAACACCCCTCCATCCATCTATCACTTTAACCGGTATAAATCGGCTACCATCAGTGCCGGTCTGCAACCGGGATTTACCATCGGTGACGGCATTGAGGAAATGGATAAAATCGCCAAAAAACTATTGGACGAAACATTTGCCACTGCTCTCTCTGGCACTTCCCGTGATTTCAAAGAAAGCAGCAGTAATATATTATTTGCCTTGATATTGGCGATCGTTTTGATCTACCTGGTACTGGCCGCCCAGTTTGAGAGCTTTGTTGATCCCTTTATCATCCTGACCACCGTACCACTGGCTTTTGCAGGTGCGGTACTGTCTTTATCCCTATTTGGTCACACCCTGAACATTTTTTCTCAGATCGGGATGATCATGCTGATCGGTCTTGTTACCAAAAACGGTATCCTGATTGTTGAATTCGCCAACCAAAGCCGGTTGAAAGGAATGAAAAAGTCAGAAGCGGTGATCCATGCGGCCACACAGCGTTTCAGACCCATCCTGATGACCAGTCTCGCCATGTCACTGGGTGCCCTGCCGCTGGCGTTATCCTTAGGTGCAGCGGCCACGAGCCGGATCCCGCTGGGTGTGGTCATCGTTGGGGGCATTATGTTTTCCCTGGTATTCACCTTGTTTGTGGTGCCGGCAATTTATTCTTTCCTTTCTTCCAGTCACCGGAAAAGTGAAGTGGAACAATTTATTCATCCGGCTTCCGAAACCGCTCACACGGAAAAGGAACAGGCTTAATATGTAATGATAGTTATGAAACGCTTTTTGATAACAATACTATTTTTCAGCAGTATCTCAGCCGGTGCACAACGGATGCTTACCCTTGATGAAGCCATTGCCATTGCGCTGAAAAATAACTATTCCATCCAGCTATCCCGGAATGATTCAATGATGGCGCAATTAAATAACAGTTACAGGGATGCCGCTTTATACCCTACATTAAATGCGAATACCGGTATTACATTTAACAATAATGACCAGTTGCAGAAATTTTCCGATGGCACCACCCGTGAAAGAAAAGGGGTGAAATCATCCAACCTGCAGGCAGCACTCTCCCTCAACTGGACCTTGTTTGATGGCATGAAAATGTTTGCCACCCGTGATAAAGTAGCCGAATTTGTAAAATTGGGTGAACTGGGTATCAAGAACCAGGTGGTAAATACGGTAGCCGACGTAATCAACACTTATTATAATATTGTGCGGCTGAAACAACAGGTAAAGGCGGTGGACGAACAGATTTCCATTAATGAGGAAAGAGTGAAACTGGCAGAGTACAAACTGGATATCGGCGTGGGAGCCAAGCCGGATGTGCTGCAAAGCAAAGTGGACCTGAATGCACAGAAGGCCCTCAAACTCGAGCAGATGAATGCGATTGAACAACAGAAGGAAATCCTGAACCAGCTGCTGAATGCCAAAGCAGCAGCGGCAGACAGTCCTTCTACATTCTATGAGGTTAGTGATTCCATTCCGATCAATACGACCATCAGCCTGGGCGACGTGCAGGCAGGCATTGAAACCACCAATCCCCTGTTACTGCTGGCAAAAAAGAATATTGATATTGCCCGGCTCACCCTGAAAGAAAGGATCGCTGATAAATACCCGACGGTGGGCTTTAGTTCCAATTACAATTTTTCCAAAACGGATAATAAAGCCGTGGTGAATCCCTTCCAGCCACTATTCAGCCGCAATAACGGTTTTAATTATGGGTTCACGGCCAGTATCCCGATCTTTAACCGCTTTAATGTAAAGCGGCAGATCCAACAGGCCAAACTGGATATCAATTACCAGCAGCTGATCTATGATAATCAGCAATCGTTGCTGAGCCTGAGTGTGATCAATGCTTACAAGGATTATGAACAACAGAAAAAAGCGCTGGCCCTGGAAGAGGAAAACATTCTTCTGGCCCGTGAAAATGTGAATATCGTTTTACAGGTATATAAACTGAACTCCACTACCCTGATTCAGTTAAAAGAAGCACAGCTGAGTTTACAACAGGCCTATAACCGGCTGATTGCCGCCCGGTATAATGCGAAACTGGCGGAGACGGAGTTGATGAGGTTGAAGGGGGAACTGGTTAAATAGATAGGAGTTAGTAGATAGTAGTTAGTAGTCAATACATGGGAGTTTGTGCTTAATTTTGAAAAAAAAAGCTATGCAGCCATTAATCGGAATTATTATGGGAAGTGACAGTGACCTGAATGTGATGCAGGCGGCTTCTGATATACTCAAACAGTTTGTGATTCCGCATGAAGTGACGGTTGTCTCGGCCCACCGCACGCCGCATCGCATGATCGAATATGCGGAGAAAGCCCGTGAACGTGGTTTAAAAGTGATTATCGCCGGAGCCGGCGGTGCAGCACACCTGCCAGGTATGGTTGCCGCAGTAACTACATTACCCGTGATCGGCGTTCCAATCAAATCCTCCAATTCCATTGATGGATGGGATTCCGTTTTATCTATCCTGCAGATGCCAAATGGAGTACCAGTGGGCACAGTGGCCCTGAATGCCGCCAAAAATGCGGGTATACTGGCTGCAGAAATTCTCGGCACTTTTGATGAGGAAATAGCAGATAAAATCGCTGCTTACAAAAACAACATGAATAATGAAGTGATTGAAAAAGTGGAGAAACTCAAACAACAGGGCTGGGAAAATAAATTTGATTAATGCTCCTGCAGGATCACAAATTCCTGTTCAAGGGTCAGCGACTCTTCATATAATTTTCGCAGGAAATCCCTCCCCCATTTTGCATAAAAATAACTGATATTTTCACTGCGTTCCTGTAAGCCATTACCAGGGAACAGGGCCGTTCTTACCGATGCAATCTGCCGTTGCTGATCACTGTATTTTCTTTTTTCCGCCCGGAGCATTTTCTTTTCCAGTTCCTTCAACCGGAAAATCGTTTTTGTTTTGAGCGCTTCGACATGCTGCTCCAGCGTCTGGTCCACGGCACCAGCTTGTGACTTTACCGATTCATACAGCTTTTCGATGGCGGTCAGCGAGCCATTCAATACCACTTTTTCAGGACTCCCGCTCATTACTAACCGGTTCAGTAAAACGTCGCCCGATTGAAAAAAATCCTCTATCGTAAATCCCGTTTTCAGAATGGTCTCCTGCCATTTTTTTTCAAGCAACAAAAATGAATTCCGCAAGACCAGCACCGGGAATGGCACTTTGTAATACTCGAATAATCCTTTCAACTGGAGCCAGTAAGCTGTTTCTCCTCCACCACCTATAAAGGCAATATTGGGCAGTATCGTTTCTTCGTACAGGCCTCGTAGTATCACGTTGGGACTAAACCTATCCGGGTGGGTGTCCAGTTCAGTCAGCATCTCCTCCTGACTAAAGCGAAGATTGGTATCCACTACCTGGTACTGCTCCCCTTTCTTTTCAATCCGGTTCCGGATATCCTCCTTCAGGTAAAACAAATTGATCTCCCTGGCACTGGCCTGTACTTTATAGTCCGCCTCATTTAATGCAGCTGCTGACTTTTCGATGATGGCCGCCGCGGGTTGTTCTAACAGTTCTTCACGGAAAACCGGAATCATGGTCCGCTTAAGGGCTGCATTGTCCGGCAACAACACCAGTAATCCAAATTCATTGAACAGGGCATGAACAAACCGGAAAGTGGCCTCCTGCAGCGTGCTTCCTTCCTGGTAGGACTCCCTGATCAGGTTGATGATTTCCTTACCGAATGGAAGAATACCTAACTGACCTTCCATATGATCGATCAAAGCCGTCACCTGCTTATCGAGCTTCATTCGCCCAACTGCTCCTTTCTGCTTCGTACTCCAGGTCAGCTTCTCCCCATTCAACCGGATATGATTCAGTTCATCCAGGTCAGCATCTTCTGAACCAATATAATATACCGGCACAAACCGGTAATCCGGCAAACTGGTATTTAGTGTATCAGCCAGTTTGATCGCATGAATAATTTTATAGATGAAATAGAGCGGACCTGTAAAAATATTATTCTGATGAGCCGTGGTAATGGTAAACGTATCCGGAGATAAAAGGGCATTAATATGATCGGTGACTTTGGCATGAACGGCTATGCCTTCATATTGCTTTTTGAGTTCCTGTACCAACAACTCCCGATGATTCGGAAATTGTTGTCTTGCTTTAATCGCTTTCTGAATACCCGGCAGGGATGGCGCATCCGCATAGAAAGGCTTCAACGCCTCCGCCTGGTCGATATAATCAACCACGATACGGGAGAAAGCGCCAGTTTGCCTGTAAGGAATGCGGGTAGAGGTAAAATTCATACGCAACTGTAAAATTAAGGAGTCTGGAGCAGAGAAAAAGCGGTTGTTGTGCCAACGATACCTGCTTAACTGATTTTAGGAATTCTTTAGCCTCCGCTTAACAGCCATTTTCCCGCAGATTTTCGCAGATTTTAAGCGCAGATGACGCAGATTAGCTGCTTAAAATTCGAAACGCTATTGAAAAAGGCTACCATTTAGTAAACAGGGTACTTCAAAAACAGCTGTATTGATCTGCGTTATCTGCGTACAGATCCGCGAAAATCTGCGGGAAAACTTACCCGAAGCGCTCCACTTCAAACGGCCGCAGTTCCATACTGGTGGGCACCCGGTTCACCAGTTCGCTGACCAGTTTCCCCGTTCCTGCACCCAGACTTAAACCCAGCATGGAATGCCCGGTAGCCACCGTCACATTCGACAGCTTTTTTACCCGTCCGATAAAAGGAAGTCCATCCGCTGAACAAGGCCGGTAACCATACCAAATCTTTTCTTTGGGTGGCAGGGGTACATCAAACTCAGGATAAAAACGTTTCACCGCATCGAGTATTCCCTGCACCCGGTTCATCCGGGGCGGCGTTTTATGAGAGGTGATTTCCATAGTCCCCCCAAACCGTATTTTATTTCCATCCATCGGTGTCAGGGCTACCCGGCCCTCTACCAGAATAGAAGGATAATTTATTTTATACGGTGAGTCTTCCAATGTTACAGAATAGCCACGGCCGGGCATCAGGGGAATATCCAGGTCAAGTAATTTAGCCGTTTCCCTTCCCCATGAACCAGTAGCCATCACTACTTCATCTGCAGTAAAGGCCTGGTCACCGGCAATTACTTTACTGACTTTTCCTCCGCTCCTTTCAAAACCGGTGACTTCCGCATTCCGCACCAGTTCCACACCTGCAGCAGGGAGGTAGCTGAGCAACTGGCTCATTAGTTTATTCGGATAACAATGGGCATCACATTTAAAGAACAGGGCGCCGATCGCATTGATCGTGGTATGCGGTTCCAGTTTATCAAGTTCCTGCTTGCTCAACATCACCGTATCCGTAAGTCCGAGGCGCTGCGCTTTTTCTACTGTATGATGCGCATGTTCTGCCGCTGCCGCGGTCTGGAACACTTCAATCAGTCCTTTGTGTTCATAGGCAAACTGCAAGCCGGGAGTCCGGGTCCAGTCTTCATACTCTTGCTGACTGAGTATTGCTATATCCCGTAACGGCTCAGCGGCTGCTTCCACTTTTTTTTCGGTGGCGCTTCGCATAAATTTCATTCCCCAACTGATCAGGTTCATATCAAAGCGGGGTTGTACATAAAACGGACTCTTGGAATTCCACATCCACTTAAAACCCAGCTTCACAATACCGGGAGTGGCCAATGGAATAAAGTGTGAAGGACAGATATACCCGGCATTGCCATAAGAACAGTTATCCGAAAAATCACCTTTATCTATCACGGTTACATCCCAGCCGCTTTTGCGCAGATAAAGTGCCGAACTCAACCCAATAATGCCTCCGCCAATAATTACAACCTTACTCATAGTGTCTTTATTTAGTCCATTTTTGTTGCAGCATTTTTATGAAATAGCCACCCACCACACTTCTGGCCTGAAAGCCGACCTGTTTGCCATTCGTCGTCTCATGCCAATCGCTTAATGCCACACGGTCAGCTGTCTGCGTGGCAAAATTATAGACTGGTTCAATCAAAGCCTGAAAATCCTTTTCCTCCTCACATAAAGTGGCGGTCCAGAGGATCCAGTCAGATTTAGTATAGGTCTTCCGGCTGTCCAGCGGCAGACCAAATGGTTGTTGTTTCTTCAGGTAATACTTCACTTCCTTTTGAGCAACCGATGCCGGAAACAGTCCCAATCCAAGTAATTTATCCCAAACCAGGTTGTATTTCTGGCTCCAGGTTTTATTCTTATCAAATGTGAGTGCATAGTGATCGCCCTCATCCGCCATCTGCATCCAGCGTGAGGCATAATCCATAGCGATATTATGATAATTGCCTGCCTCCCCCTTTTTACCGAGACCACGGGCCATTTGCGCATAGGCGGCAATACCGGTAATTGCTTTCAGCGACAGATTGGTGTTGCGGGCCAGGTGACCGGCAAAATCATCGGTACATAATTGATTGGCCGGATCAAAGCCATCTTTAACGAGAAACTCCACCCATTGGCTGAGTACCGTCCAGTGCTTTTTTGCAAAATCAAATTTATTCTCGGCTTTACAGATAGCGGCTGTGAGAATGATCATATTGCCTGCTTCTTCCACCGGCATATCTTCCGGATAGGTTTGCCCATTGGCAATTGGATATGTGCCCAGGTCGTGCGCCGGGAAAGGTTTGGTCCATTTACCCGATTCACTATACACCATCAGCGGTTCCACCATCCCTTTCAAAAGCTCGGGATTATATAACAGACTTAACGGCGCAGAAGGGTATGTTACATCCACCGTCCAGATGGACCCATTACTAAAGTTTTCCTTTTGTGGAAATAACAGTTCATTATTCGGACCGCGAACCAGTTTATGCGCCGCCAGTGATTGGCGGTAGGCCATCACACAAAGTTTGGCATAGGTTTCTCCCCCGGCTTTTTCCGCATCCGCAAAAAGCTGGCGGTCAAACTTGTCGCACCGATCCATCACACTGACGGAAGCTTCCATGGATTTATCCAGCATCTGTTCGGTGGATGTATAATTTTTCTTCCACCAGGCTTTCAGGTCCTGGTTGAAATACTGAATGGAATACAGGTCATCGTAAGCCAGCAACAGTGTCTGGGGCACCGGCAGTTCTCCGATCTTACCAAAATCAATTTTTGTTTCGGTATATCCTGTTAATTTTTTCCCTGGCAATGTGCTTTCAAGGCTCTGCCTGATCTTTGGATTTTTGTAAGCCGCCACATAGAGATAACCCCAGTCGATACGGAGATCATCCCCCTTTGTTTTTAATACCGGCTGTGTGGTTGTGCCTGACTTCAGATATTGCAGTTTTCCATACACGCCTTTTTGATTTTTTACGGGTGTATTACTTTTATGCCGTACAAGGTTATCTGAAGTAAGAAAGTAAAGGGACACGTCATGTTTTTTTTCATCCAGTGATTGTACCAGGAACTGTATATAGCTTGCCGGCTTTGACATAAGATCCACATCAGTGGCAATGAGGGGTGAAATAAAATCACATAACAGGAATACCGGCCCGCAGTGAAAACTGTATTTGGACTTGGTGGCGGTCATTTCAAATCCGTTTTGAATAGCCGGTTTCACCCCCTCCATTTTCTTTTGGGTGACCAATCCGGCATCGACCCAGGCAAAACCTGCCGTATTCGTGCAATGGATGGCCAACACATTATTCCCCTTCTTCAGGTTCTTCCGGATGAGTTCATCCAACGGATACAATTTCAAATCACTGGTGTAACATCCGGCGCATTGATAAATCATCTGACCATTCAGGAACACTTCCACATCATCATCATGCCGGAGTTGCAGCAGCAATGGATCGGCTGGAAGCTGATCCATCGTGAAAACCCTGCGTACCCATATCTCCTTCGATTTCCATTCTGTGGCCGCATCATTATTCCAGCCACTGCCAAAAGGCATTTTCCCGGGCATCCATTCTTTGGGATTATAGTTTTCATTCATCCAGCTCTTACCCGGTTTTCGTTCGGTAAAATAACAATCCGCCGGCATGATGGCACCGGGTGCGAGCAAGGTTTCCGGCGGATAGACCGGCTGTCCCAGAAAATTATAATATTGACCATCCACTTTTAAAATCCCGACCAATGATTGTTCAGCCCCGGTCCAGTGCTTTGTAACCGATTCATTGAGTTTATCTGTTGTGCTCCAGATACTGAAATAAGGATCATGGGTAATCAGCGGATATGCAGGTGCTTTATTCACCTGGGGATATGCTGTTATAGTTCCGAATAATAATAAAATAATGAGTTTGTATTTCATAACCGGCTTTTAAATAATAATGTCAGCCCTCCCTCCTACGTTCCACTTCGGAGAGCAACTCAGGCTTCACCACTCACCACTCACCACTCACCATTCACCACTCACCCTAATAATTCACCTTCACATCATTAATCCTTACCGGCAACCACACCTGCATTTCATTTTTACCCCGGTTGGCCCAGGCATAGTAAGGAATAGCGATTATTTTCTTTCTCTCCGTTTTCAAAGATTGACCATCTTCACCCACTGTCACCACCGGCACAACTGCGGTAATGGCCTTTACTGATTCATCCAGCACTTTATAGTCAATGGTTTCAAATGTTGTGCCTTCCGGTACGATAATATTCCAGGCTTTCCCATTGTTGTCTGTGCCTTCCACACAATAAACCAATGGCCCTCTTTGAATGGCCACCCGTTGGTGATCTTGCTTTAATTCGGGACGTGACCCGACCAGCTTAACATCCATGGGTATGGTTAATTCAAGTTGATCCCCTTTCTTCCATTCCCGTTCAGCCACCAGGTATCCACCCTGGATTTTATACTCCACTTTTTTACCATTCACCAAAAGATCAGGATCAAAATGATCAGGCACGCCATCGTCACCTTCCTGTTTGACCACGTACAGACCGCCGGGCGCCACCACATTATACATCCAGCCGGGCATACGAAGAAATAGTTTAAAGACTGATTTCTTAACCGGATCTATGGTCAACTTCACTTTCCCTTCCCAGGGATAATTGGTTTCCATCTTCAATCCAACAGGCCCGTTTTTCAGATTAAAAGAAGTATTACTTCCCACAAACAGGTTTACATAAACAGCATTGTCCCCATACGCATAAATATAATCACCCAATGAAGCCACCAGTCGTGCAATATTGGCCGGACAACAAGCTGTACCGAACCATTCCCTGCGTTGATGTTGTCCTTTTGACGCCAACGGGTTGCCATAGAAAAAACGATCACCACTCAGGCTTAACCCATCCAATGCTCCGTTATATAAGCTTCGCTCCAGCACATCCATGTATTCGGCATTCCCGGTCAGCGCACTCATCCGCTGGTTCCAGAACACCATCCCCACCGAAGCACAGGTTTCACAATAAGCCTGTTCATTGGGCAGGTCATAATCCACACTGAAGCCTTCATTACTACCAGCCGAACCAATGCCTCCTGTGATATACATATTGCGGTACACTACATCTTCCCAAACGGTCCGCATGGCTCTCAGGTAGGCAGTATCACCTGTCTGTGCGGCTACATCTGCCGCACCGGTATACATATACATGGCTCTTACCGCATGACCCGTAATTTCTTTTTGCTCCTTCACCGGTAAAACATCCTGCGCATAAGCGGTGTCTTTCCAGTCAGTCCAGGTATATCCTTTCGCCAGTTTTTTTCCTCTTTCACTCAACAACCAATCCGACAAATTCAGGTAAGCTATATTATTGGTGATCTTATACAATTTCACGAGGGCCAGTTCCAGTTCCTGGTGTCCGGTCACCCAATGTTTTTTACCCGGGCCAAAAATAGCGCCGAAATGATCTGCCCATTTAATACAAACATCGAGTAGTTTACGTTTTCCGGTGGCATTGAAATAAGCCACTCCTGCTTCGATCATATGACCGGCATTGTAATCCTCGTGCATACTCATATCAGTGTAGCGGTCCTGTAAGCCCTTGAGTGTATACCAGGTGTTGAGATAGCCATCAGGCTGCTGGGCCGCGGCGATCTTATCGATCCACTCATCGCATTTCTTTTCCATCGTTTCACTTGGATGTGTTTTCAGGGAATAAGCCATAGCCTCGAGTGCTTTGAATACATCACTGTCATCATAAAAAATACCCTCATGTTCCTCCCCTTTCGCGCGGGCCACCCGTTCAAAATTCCGGATACGGGGCGTAGCTGTTTCGGTCTGGTAAATACAGGCCTCCAGCGTTTTGGTAGCCACTTTGTCGATCTTCGGTTTCCAGAACTGATCCGTCACATTCACCTGGGAGAAATTGACGAATTCGAACTGCTTCAGCGATACCTGGGCTTCTGCAGATGCAGCGATCACCAGCAAGGGTATCAGTATTCCTTTGCGCATGTTGGTTAAATTATAATTTAAAAATCATTCCTTCTTCCGCTACGTTAAAACCCGCGGCCCTGACCTGGTCTTTCTCTTTTGCCGTTTTCCGTATCAGGGGATTGGTATGATTAAAATGAATGAAATGAATTTTTGCCCTGACCGTATCCGGCAGTCCGGCCATCAGCCTGGCGGTTTCTTCAACAAACGGATGCGGGACTTCCGTCATATCCCGTCCCGGCAATTCACCGTTTTTATAAAAAGTCCCGTCTATAAGCACTACACTGAACTCATTTACCAGCTCTTTGATATCCCGCTCCCATTTTTCCCATTTATCAATATCCGGTATAAAAAGGATCTTTTTTGTACCACTGCTGATTACAAAGCCAGCTGTTTCACTGAACTCATCCCGGTGAGGAACCTTCCAAGGGGTAATCCGGAGGTTTGGGGTTAATGATACAGTACTATCCTCCTTCATTTCCTTTAATGCAATGTTTTTAAGTTGAACCAGCTGACTCCATGGACCATTGTCACGTAGAAACGAATCCATCCGGGGAAGTGCAAATACAGGAATGGCATTCGCCCCCATTGCTTCACGGCCAAATTGCAACAAGCCGGAATAATGGCCGATATGTGCATGTGTGATAAAGATACCATCGGGACTATAATCTGTTTTTACAGGCAGTAATGGCTGAAGATTTTTTAACTGAGTGGTAATATCCGGTGTGGCTTCAATTAACCAGTACTTTTGAGCAGGCCGGTCTACCAGGGCCAGACAGGTCACCAGTTTCTTCGCTTCTTTCCCTTTCCAGTATACATCACAGCATTCCCCTGTACAACCAATCTGCGGATAACCCGCATCCTGTGCCACGCCAAGGACCACCACAAACTCATCAGGTAATGTATCCGCCGGAAGCAGGGCTTTCTGATTACTGGTCCGGAATTTTAATAATGCCGCGCAGACAAGAACAATCAGCACTAAAAATATTTTAAAGCCCCTTGTATGCATGATTATCCTATTTTGGGCAGTTTATATCCATTATGATAAGGAGCAGCCAGGTAGCGTCGGTTAATTTTTTCATCAGTAAATCGGTCACGCTGCTGATCCCAATCCAGTTTCTTTCCACTACGAAAAGCGATATTACCCATCTGGCTCAGCATGGCAATATGCGATGCTTCCTGGATCGAACAGTTGAGGTCTTCCATTTTCCGGGAGCGGATTACACTGACAAAGTTTTCCATGTGTTTATCCAGTCCGTTATCCATCGATTTTTTTCTTTCCACTAACACCTTCTTGGGACTCCGGGGTTCTTCCATCACTTCCCATCCGCTACGATCCAGTTCCAGGGTACCATTATCCCCGATAAAAGAAACGCCGTGGTTTTGTTTGTACAAACCGTTTTCAATACCAATCGCATGATCCCAGGATAAACTGAATTTATCAAACTGGTAAAGGGCTGTCAGTGTATCCGGTGTTTCCTGCGGTGAGGACGGGTCTCCGAAATTACCGCCCATAGCACTGATGGATTTCGGCACCGTGGCCTTCATCCCAATCAATGCATAATCCAGCAGGTGCACCCCCCAATCGGTCATGAGTCCGCCGGCATAATCCCAGAACCAGCGGAACGTAAAATGAAACCGGTTGGCATTAAACGGCCGGATTTGTGCCGGACCCAACCAGCGGTTATAATCCACCCCAGCGGGTACCGGACTATCCGCTATAAAAGGGATTGGTTTTTTCCAGCCAACAAAGCACCAGACTTTGACGGCCCTGATATTGCCCAGTTGTCCGCTATGCACAAAGTTCACCGCTTCCTGGAAGTGTTGCTGACTGCGTTGCCACTGACCGGCCTGAACTACCCGGTTGTATTTTTTTTGTGCGGCGATCATGATCCGGCATTCCTCAATGGAATTGCCCACCGGCTTCTCTATGTACACTTCTTTACCTGCCTGGCAGGCGTCCACCATCTGCAGACAATGCCAGTGATCCGGTGTTCCGATAATCACCGCATCAATATCTTTCTGATCCAGTAATTCCCGGTGATCGGCAAAGGTCCTGACTTTCGATGCATCCACATTCATGGCTTTCAGTTCGCCCATACGTTTATCCAGTACATTCTTATCCACATCACAAAGGGCCACCAGGTTTACTCCAGTCACTTTCAACATGGCTTTCAGGTCTGACCAGCCCATTCCATTCACACCAATCACGCCCACATTGATCTGATCAGAAGGCGCTATCCGGTTTTTGAAGATGGCAAACACGTTGTTCCCAACTGAATTCGCGAGTATGCTGCCTGCGGTTAAGGCACCTGCCTGGAGGATGAATTTTTTTCTGGATGACATGATTGTTATAGTTGATAAGTTAACAAGTTGATAGGTTGAAAAGGATTAACATTACTTGCGAAGCACTCCTGATAGCTGACACCCGACACCCGAAGCTTCGGGATGACACCCGATCATATTACCTGGAATCCGTACGCATAAGGATCGTCTTCTTTATCGATCCAGATTGTATTGTAGCCATATACTTTTGCCCAGCCTTCTACGGATGGGCGTATTGCCGGCTTCCCATGCACCAACAATTCTTCTTCAATACGTCCGGTAAATTTACTGCCAATGATACTCTCGTGTATAAACTCATCCCCCTTCTTCAGTTTGCCCTTGGCATACCATTGAGCCATTCTTGCACTGGTACCGGTACCACAGGGAGAGCGATCAATGGCTTTCTCGCCATAAAATACGGCATTCCGCGCAGTTGAACGCTGATCCAGTACCGCACCGGCCCACAGGATATGCGAACATCCATTGATCGTAGGATCATCCGGATGGACAAAACTGTACTTTGCATTAATATTCTTCCGTAATTCGCGGGACCAGGCAATCAGTTTGTCCGCTGTATAATGCTCAAGACCTTTAAAGTTTTTCTGTACATCCACGATGGCATAAAAATTCCCGCCATACGATACATCCACCACCAGCTCGCCCAGCTCCGGACAGTCCGCCGTCAGGTCTGCCGAATGCAAAAATGCAGGCACATTCGTCAGCTTTACACTCTCCACTTTCCCGCTTGCAGGATCCTGTTTATAAGAAATCATTACAAGACCGGCCGGAGCTTCCATCCGGACAATACCAGGCACTTTGGGTTTTATCAATCCTTCTTCTATAGCGATCGTAATCGTTCCGATCGTACCGTGACCGCACATGGGCAGACAACCACTGGTTTCAATAAACAAAACGGCTACATCGTTGGCAGGATCATGCGGAGCATAGAGAATACTGCCACTCATCATATCATGTCCGCGGGGTTCAAACATCAGTCCGGTCCGGATCCAGTCAAACTCCCGCAGGAAATGCTGGCGCTTTTCGCTCATGCTGTTACCCAACAGTTCTGGTCCGCCCTTTTTTACCAACCGTACCGGATTACCACAAGTGTGTGCATCCACACAGTCAAAAATGTACTTAGCCATAAATATCTCAATAAAAATTTTCTACTCATTTTTTGTTTAGTTGAACCCCTTCAGGGTTCAGGGGCCTTGACTTCCCTTTACCTCGGGTTTCACCCGGGGCTATTAATAGTCTGGCCCCTTCAGGGCCATTCCTTCTCCCAACATCCACTAACCACTCCCTACTCACGATTCCCTACTCCCCACTAACCACTCCCCATTCACCACTCACCACTCACTACTCACGATCCCCACTCACCACTTTCATCTCCTATTTTCTATTTT
>CAUJFR010000440.1 GCA_963169885.1 Bacteroidota bacterium | reverse complement strand
ACCACAGGTGCTGTTGTTGTCGCTGCAGCCACGGTCTCTTCGGCACCGGACTCCTGTACATCAGCGTTTAATTGTTTTTTAATGTTGTTTTCAAACATGATATTTGTTTCCCGAATGGTTTTATTTCGGGGTTGCAAAGATAATTTAAAAAAATGGGGAAAAACGCTTTTCAGGACGAAGTTTTTTCATTAGCTTCCACTTTGTAACACGCTGATTTAGCGACCCTTGCAGACCGCTTAGTGCCTGGTTTTCGGGGAATTGCTGCCATTCTTAACTTTTAACCGGCTCAGGCCACTATTGCGCACCATTGCTCTATCACTACCTGAAAATAATGGCGGGGATCGCCATCCGTGTTTTTTTCCGGAAAATTGTCATCAATCACCCCGAAAGATTGCATGAAAAAGGTCCTCTCCTGCTGGCCTCCAACCATCCGAACTCCTTCCTCGATTCTGTTTTACTCAATACCATATTCCGGCAACCCGTTTGGTCACTGGCACGCGGTGATGTGTTTAAAAAACCATTGTACCGCAAACTGCTGACAGCGGTAAAAATCTTGCCGGTTTACCGCACCAGTGAAGGCGTGGAAAATCTTTCAGAGAACTATAAAACATTTGATGCCTGCATGGAACTGTTTAAGCAAAATGGCATTATCAC
Source organism: Bacteroidota bacterium (assembly GCA_963169885.1). Taxonomy (GTDB): domain Bacteria; phylum Bacteroidota; class Bacteroidia; order Chitinophagales; family Chitinophagaceae; genus JJ008. The sequence continues at coordinate 19,431 of CAUJFR010000440.1, read as the reverse complement.
TATTTACAGTGAAGGGAAATGCATCAATGAGTGGCACTTGCGGCCGTTGAAAAAAGGAACTGCCCGCCTGGCGATCAAAGCCTGGGAAGAAAATATCCCCTTACGTGTTCTGCCAGTAGCCCTGAACTATAGCTCCTTCACCCGTTTTGGTAAAAACGTTTTTATAAACTTCGGAGAAATCATCAGCTCCGATGTGATCGCAGCCCATACGGCCGATGGCCCCCGCAACCTCGAATTTAATAACCGCCTGCGACATGAATTGGGAAAAGGTGTGTATGAAATTCCTTCCACCGATCTGAAACAACTGGAAGAAAAATTATCCGTTCCGGTATCCCGCCTGAAAAAAATAATCCTGTTCCTTCCCGGTTGTCTCGGCTGGCTGATCAATGTTCTTCCCTTTATAGTTGCCCGTAAAAATGCCATCAGCCGTCTGAAAGAACCAGGTCACTATGACTCCGTAGTCATGGGGATACTGTTACTGATTTACCCCTTATATGTTTTGCTGCTGACCATTGCGCTCCTGCTGATTACCCATAACTGGTGGAGCTTATTGTTTCCTTTAGTGGCTTTATTTACGGCCTGGGCTTACGTCCAGGTTAAATCGCAGATGAGTAATGAATAATGAGTAATGAGTAGCCCGGGAAGATACTTTTATTATAGTCGCTGCTTGAAAAGCGAAATATAAAAATCAGAAGGCTCGTTTTTTGTCACTTTCGAAAATCAGGGTGTTTAATACCTTAGTTAATTACGATCAGCTACTCATTACTCATTACTCATCACTCATTCTCTTCCGGCTACCGAACTCGCCGCAATAAATCCGCTGGTCCACGCGTGCTGGAAGTTGAACCCGCCGGTCACTCCATCCACATCCATAATTTCACCGGCAAAATAAAGCCCGGGTAAAATTTTGCTCTGCATGGTATTGACATCAATATCATTTAAACGTATGCCCCCGGCTGTTACAAACTCTTCTTTGAATGTTGTCTTTCCTTTTACTTCAAAGGAACATTGCACCATATTCACCACTAACTTATTTTGTTCCTTCACAGGCAGATCGGCCCAACGTTTCTCTGGATCAATACCGGATAATTCAAGCAGTAAGTCCCAGAGCCGCTGAGGCAACGTAAAGGGGTTCCGGATACCGATCTTCTGGGCAGCCAGTTCCTGCCTGATTCCTCGGAATTGCATGGCAAGTTGCTGATCCTGCTGACCGGGCAACCAGTTGACAGTAATCGGAAAATGATAGTTCCGTTCCGCTAATTCCCGGGCTCCCCTGGCGCTGAGTTTTAATACGGCAGGTCCGCTCAGTCCCCAATGTGTAATCAGTAAAGGACCGGTCTCCTCCAGTTTTGTTCCACCGATCTTTACCGTGGCAGCCGGTACGCTGACTCCCATCAGTCCTGTGACTGGATGACCGGGAATATTAAACGTAAAAAGAGAAGGTACCGGTGATTCAATAGTATGACCGGTCTGTATTAACCAATCAAACATGGGCGTTTTTGGATAACCGCCACAAGCCACGCAAACATAATCCGCCACGATCGTTTTGCCTTGGCTGAGATGCAGGTCAAACCCATCCGCCGTTTTTTGCAACTTCAACACTTCCGAATTCATCCGGATATCCACTTTGTATTGGTTCACTTCTCTTAGCAGGCAACTGACAATACTTTCCGAGCTATCCGACTGCGGGAACATACGACCATCGGTTTCCGTTTTCAGCGGTACTCCCCGTTCTTCAAACCATTGAATCGTATCGGTAGTAAAAAAGCGGTGAAAGGCCTTCTTCACAAACCGCTGCCCCCTGGGATAATGCCGGCTCATCTCTTCCCTGTCAAAACAGGCATGGGTCAGGTTACAGCGACCACCGCCACTGACCCGCACTTTTGACAGCAGTTTCGAAGATTTTTCCAGCAGGATCACTTCCAGTAAAGGATTCATCCGGGCCGCATTCACGGCACAGAAAAATCCGGCAGCCCCTCCCCCGATCACGACCAGTTTTTTTGCCACGTATTGTTTTTTACAAAGAACGATGAAATTTATTTAAGTTCGTTATACTACAACACTTCTGCTATGGCCGGACAGCTTACGAAAAAAGAACTAAAAGAAATACCTGTGGTGCCCTATGAGAAAATCAGGGATTACCTGCAGACCGGGCATATCTTTTTCAGTTCGGGCAGTTATACTTTCTCCGGTGTAATTCAGCGGCTCACCAAAAGTGTATGGAGCCATGTAGCCATCGTATATAAAGATGAAAAACTGGGAAGAGTGCTGGTACTGGAAGCCGAGCCCAGGGTAGGTATCCGGATGATCCCGCTATCGAATTACCTGCGCAACTACCAGGGAAAAAAAAGGCCCTACAAAGGCCAGGTGGTGATTGCCCGGCTGAACAGCGAACTCGAAGAACAACAACTGAACAAAGCCATCAGCTTTGGGCTGGACCAGTTAACCCGGCCCTATGACAACTGGGAAATCATCCGCATCATGTTACGGATCCTGTTTCGTAAAGGAAAAAGGGAAAGGAATAAAAGCTATATCTGCTCTGAACTGGTAAGAGATGCTTATGCGAAATCGGGTGTACTCTTTAAAATGAATGATACTTACATCAGTCCGCAGGAAATCTGGAAGGATGAAAGAGTGGAATTGAAATACCGGCTGCTATAAAGAAACAGTTGTCAGCTGTCAGGTGTCAGTTGCCAGGGCCTCCTGTGTATGTTATTCTGTACTAACAAACTGATACTTCCTTTTGTATTTTTCTCGCAGCTCGAAACTCGTACCTCGTAGCTTGAACTTAAATTAGTTTCCTGAAGAAAGAAATCAATAAGTAAACAAATTGCTATTCAATTGCTCTGCTTCCTCAATCGGCGCATAATTTGACAGCACATCCGCTTTATCTTTCCGGATACACACATCATGTTCAAAATGTACGGAGGGTTTCCCGTCGCGGGTGCGAACGGTCCAGCCATCGTCTTCTGTGTAAACTTCTTTCTTTCCCATATTGATCATGGGCTCGATCGCGAGTACCATCCCCTCTTTCAGTTTGGCTCCGCTTCCCCGCTTGCCATAATTGGGCACCTGAGGGTCTTCATGCAGGTCTTTACCCAATCCATGACCAACCAGTTCCCGTACCACGCCATAGCCATGTTTCTTTTCGGTATAATCCTGGATTGCAAAGCCAATATCACCCACCCGGTTTCCGGCCACCGCTTTCTCAATGCCTTTATAAAGCGATTCCTTGGTTACCTGGATGAGTTTCATTACTTCATTTCCGGGATCACCAATGGCAAATGTGTAGGCATGGTCACCATGCCAGCCATTCAGGATCACTCCTACATCCACGGTGATGATATCCCCTTCTTTTAATTCACGTTTGTTGGGGAAACCATGTACCACAACATCATTGACAGAGATACAGGAATTAAAAGGATAGCCATGATAGTTCAGGAAAGAAGGGATAGCCTGATGATCCCGGATATAGGTACCTATTCGTTGATCAATCGTGAGGGTATCGAGCCCTGGCTTCAGCATTGCAGCTACCTGGGTGAGCGTTTGGCTTACCAGCAAGGCGCTTTTCCGCATTTGCTCCACCTGTTCATCTGTTTTATACAAAATCATATTGCAAATATCTTTAAAAAAAAGGACCCGGCAAGTTGGCTTACCGGGTCCTGAATGAGATTATTGAGCATTACATCTGTACGGCAGAAGTGGTTTGGCGACCCTGGATCCGGCCACTCTTCATCAGACCGTCGTACTGGCGCATCAGCAACTGTGTTTCGATCTGTTGCAGTGTATCCAGAATTACACCTACCATAATCAGCAATGAAGTACCGCCGAAGAAAGTAGAAAATTGCTGGGTAACACCCATACGTTCTGCAATACCGGGCAGGATACCTACAAATGCAAGGAGGATAGCTCCCGGAAATGTGATTTTATCCATGATTGATCCGATATAATCAGCAGTTGGCTGACCTGGCTTTACGCCGGGAATGAATCCGTTGTTCTGCTTGAGGTTATCAGCAATCTGTTTGGGGTTAAAGATCAGGGCTGTGTACAGGAAGGTAAATCCGATTACCACCACTGAATAGATCAGCATATACCAAATATTACTATGATCCGTGATAGCCCGGAGAAACCCGCTGGCCTGTGTATCATAGTTTGCAAAAATGGTCGGGATAAAAATGATTGCCTGTGCAAAGATGATGGGCATTACACCCGCACTGTTGACCTTCAGGGGAAGGAACTGACGGGCTCCACCAAACTGACGGTTGCCTACAATCTGCTTGGCATAGTTTACAGGAACTTTCCGAACGCCCTGAATTAACAGGATACATCCCATAATGATCGCAATCAGAATTGCGATCTCAACGATGAAAACAAGGATAAGTCCGTTACGTACCGATTTGGCACTCAGCTCCTGCAGGAATGATTGCGGGAGACGGGCCAGGATTCCGATCATGATAATCAGGGAGGTACCGTTTCCAAGTCCTTTATCCGTAATTTTTTCACCCATCCACATTACAAACATGGTTCCGGCTGTCAGCACCACTACGGTAGATAACCAGAAGAATCCGGCATATCCGGCCATGATGGCACCATTCTGCTGGGTCATACCCTGCAGGTAGGTAACATACGCTGACGCTTGTAAAATGGTAACGATTACAGTGAGGTAACGGGTATACTGATTAATTTTTTTCCGTCCGCTTTCTCCCTCTTTCTGCATTTTCTGAAAACGGGGTACCAGCACCGTCATCAGTTGCATAAAGATTGAGGCAGAGATATAGGGCATGATCCCTAAAGCAAAAATAGAAGCCTGGTTAAAAGCTCCTCCGGAGAAAGCATCGATCAGTCCAAGGATACCTGTATTGCTGTCACCGGTTTCCGACATTTTATTCGGATTGATACCCGGTAATACAATGTGTGCACCCAGACGATAGATTGCAATCATCATCATGGTGAACAGGATCTTGCCGCGCAGCTCTTCGATGCTCCAGATATTCTTGAGTGTCTGTATAAATTTCTTCACGGGGATATAAAAGTTTAAAGCACGTAAAACATAAAAGACGCATTAAATGCGTCGTTGCAATTTAGTGAAATTACTTTACTATTTCCACCGAACCACCGGCAGCTTCAATAGCCGCCTTGGCTTTTTCACTCACTGCATTTACCCGGAAGGTGAATTTTTCTTTCAGTTCACCATTACCCAGTACTTTCACCCGGTCAGTCTGTGCGATCAGGCCGTTGATATACAGGTTTTCGAGGCTGAATTCAGTGATATTATATTTTTCTGCCAGCTGCTCAACCTGTCCGAGGTTGATCACTTTGTATTCAATACGATGGGGATTCTTGAAGCCGCGCTTGGGGATACGGCGCTGGATCGGCATCTGGCCACCTTCGTGTGCCATTTTGTTTTTGAAACCGGTACGTGCCTGAGCACCTTTTGTACCTCTTGTAGAGGTTCCGCCATGTCCTGAACCATCTCCACGGCCGATACGTTTTGTCTTGTGTGTTGCGCCTTTTGCAGGTCTTAATTCGTGTAATTTCATTGCTTTTATTTTTTACTCATCGCCCCAAAAGCGTCGGGGCTCGCATTTTTTAAAATCCATATCCGGGGTGCCGGATTACTTCACCTCTTCCACTTTTACCAGGTGGGTCACTTTGTGCACCATGCCCAGAATCTGTGGTGTGGCTTCCATTTCACGGGAAGAATTCGTTTTGTTCAGTCCCAGTGCCTGCAGCGTGAGCTTCTGACGTTCGGGTCTGTCAATCGGACTTTTCACCAATGTTACTTTTATCTTCTTCATAAAATTCCTGTTTTCAAATCCCATCTGCCAGCAGTAGCCGGATTCAGGTATTCTTAATTTATGATTTAACCGTTGAATACTTTCTTTAATCCCATTGTACGGGTCTTGGCTACATGAATTGGTTCACGCAGCATGGCCAGTGCTTTAAAGGTTGCTTTTACCACGTTATGCGGATTGGCAGAACCGAGTGATTTGGCGAGTACGTCTGTTACGCCCGCTGCTTCCAGTACGGCACGCATTGAACCTCCGGCGATCACACCGGTACCATGAGCGGCAGGCTTAATCAGTACTTTGGCTGCGCCTTCCTTGGCCCATTGGTCATGAGGAATAGTACCTTTCATAACGGGAACCTTGATCAGGTTCTTTTTGGCATCCTCAATCCCTTTGGTAATCGCTTCCTGAACTTCTTTGGCTTTACCCAGACCATGGCCTACCACTCCGTTTTCGTTACCGACCACCACTAAGGCAGAGAAACTGAACGCACGTCCGCCCTTGGTTGTTTTTACCACACGGTTGATGGCTACCACTTTATCTTTCAGTTCCAGGTCACCGGCTTTTACCCTGTTTACGTTAAACTTTGACATTTATACTTGTAATTAAAAGTTTGAATGGATTGTTTAGAACAGAAGACCGCCTTCGCGGGCTCCGTCGGCTACTGATTTCACGCGTCCATGATAGAGATATCCACCACGGTCAAAAGTTACATCCTTAATTCCCAGTTCAGTCGCTTTACGGGCGATAGCGGCACCAACCAGTTTACCTTTCTCACTCTTCGTTACTTTCTGGGCGGCAATATCCTTATCCCTGGAGGAAGCAGCAGCCAGTGTCTGACCTTTTGTGTCATCAATCAGCTGTGCATAGATCTCCGCGTTACTGCGGAATACCGATAAACGGGGTTTCGCAGTGGTTCCGCTGATCTTGCGGCGGATCCTGTAACGGATATTCTGTCTTCTTTGTGATTTTACTTTTGGATTCATCTCTGTTGTATTTAGTATCCTGATGCTGCCAGGATGCATTAATTGTTTAATTATTTACCAGCCGCTTTACCAGCTTTCTTACGTACCACTTCACCCATATAACGTACCCCTTTACCTTTGTACGGCTCGGGCTTACGCAGGCTGCGTAATTTAGCGGCTACCTGGCCGATCAGTTGTTTATCGATTCCCTCCAGAGTGATGATCGGATTCTGTCCTTTTTCCTGGGCAGTTCCTACTTTCAGTTCCTTTGGAATTTCGAAAATAATATTGTGTGAGTAACCCAGTGCCAGGTCAAGTACATTACCCTGGTTAGCGGCTTTAAAACCCACCCCGATCAATTCCAGTTTACGTACATATCCTTCTGTTACACCTTTCACCAGGTTGGCGATAAGAGCGCGGTAGAGACCATGCATAGCGCGATGGCGGATCTGGTCGGTCGGACGTGTAAAATGCACATGACCGTCTTTGATTTCCACCGTGATATCACGGTCAATAGCCTGTTTCAGTTCACCCTGCTTACCTTTTACAGTAATCACGTTGTCTTTACCTACGGTGATGCTGACTCCTTCCGGAATTGTGATCGATTTTTTACCTATACGGGACATAAAATTATTTTAAATGAGTTATCTATTTGTTTCGTTACCAACCGGTCAGCCTATATAGGTTCGGCTTAATGTATCGGCAACATCAGTTTTAGTAAATGTAGCACAGTACTTCACCACCCACATTCTGGGATTTGGCGTCTTTATCAGTCATTACTCCTTTAGAAGTAGACAGGATGGCCACACCCAGTCCGTTCTTCACACGGCGGAAATCAGCCGGTTTGGAGTACTGACGAAGACCCGGACGGCTGACACGCTCCATGCTCTGGATTGCGGGTTGCTTGGTGGCTGGGTCATACTTCAGGGCGATTTTGATCACGCCTTGTTTGTTGTCATCCTCAAATTTGTATTTAAGGATATAACCCTGGTTGTACAGGATCTCGGTCATACGCTTTTTCAGGTTGGATGCAGGGATGTCCACTACACGGTGACCTGCCATTTGTGCGTTCCGGATTCTTGTCAGGAAATCTGCTATAGGATCTGTTACCATATTTATTGCCCTCCTACGTCCCGACCGTAGCGTCGGGATAATTGGAAAAGTTTAGTTTAATTAATTTGATTTGTTTACCAGCTTGCTTTTTTCAAACCGGGTATCTTGCCATTCAGTGCCATGTCACGCAGGGCTACCCTGGAAATACCAAAGTAACGTACATACCCTTTCGGACGGCCAGAGAGCTGACAACGGTTTTTTAAGCGGACTTTGGAAGAGTTTTTAGGCATCTCGTCCAGCGCTTTCCAGTCGCCGGCTTTCTTCAGCTCTTCACGTTTGGCTGCAAATTGTGCAACCATTCTTTCTCTTTTCCGCTGCCTGGCTTTTACAGAAGTTTTTGCCATGAGTGATTATTCTTTTAGTTAGAATTATTTTTTGCGTTTTTGAAGGGCATACCGAGTTCTTTCAGCAGCTCATAAGCTTCTTCATCGGTGTTGGCGGTGGTCACAAAAGTGATATCCATACCGGTGATCTTACTTACTTTGTCGATATCGATCTCAGGGAAGATGATCTGCTCTGTAACTCCCAGGGTATAGTTACCACGGCCGTCAAAAGCTTTTTCATTTACTCCTTTGAAGTCACGTACACGGGGCAGTGCCACCGAAATCAGGCGATCCAGGAATTCAAACATCTTGTCGCCACGAAGGGTTACCCGCGCGCCGATCGGCATGTTCTTACGGAGTTTGAAATTGGAAATGTCCTTCTTAGACATGGTAGCCACCGCTTTCTGACCGGCAATGGTGGTCAGTTCTTCAATGGCAATATCCACCATTTTCTTGTCAGACACCGCTCCGTTTACACCACGGTTCAAACAGATCTTCTCCAGTTTGGGAGCCTGCATCACAGTGGCATAACTGAACTTTTTTACCAGGGCAGGTACAACGTCTTTCTTGTACTTGTCTGCCAGTCTCGGGGAATATGTTTTTGTACTCATATTATTCGCTTATTACGCCAGGTCAGAAATTAAATTTTCTCGCCTGATTTTTTTGAAATTCTTACTGTCTTACCTTCTTCCCGTTTCCTGGTGATCCGGGCAGGAGCCTTGGCCTTGGCATCCCACAGCATCACATTACTGATGGCAATGGGTGCTTCTTTTTTAACGATACCACCCTTTGTATTCTGGGCAGAAGGTTTGGTGTGTTTGGTAATGATGTTCACGCCATCCACGATCACTTTACCTTTTTCCAGCAGTACTTCTTTTACCGTACGGGGTTTAGATAAGTCTTTATCATCGCCGGTGATCACCACCACGCTGTCGCCTTTACGGATGTTATACTTGGGTTTAAATCTTGCTTTCATTTTATCTTGCATTAATGGGTATTACCCTTTTATCAATTATAATACTTCGGGAGCCAGTGAGATGATCTTCATATAGCCTTTATCACGGAGCTCACGGGCTACCGGGCCGAAGATACGGGTACCCCTGGGCTCATCAGACTGGTTCAGGATCACAACCGCGTTGTCATCAAAACGGATGTAAGAACCATCTTTACGACGAAGCTTATTGGTGGTACGTACAATTACCGCTTTGGCCACTGTACCTTTCTTGATACCACCCTGGGGAATAGCGTCTTTTACCGTAACTACGATTTTGTCGCCAATCCGGGCATAGCGCTGACCGCTGTTACCGAGTACACGGATACAAAGTACCTCTTTGGCACCGCTGTTGTCCGCTACATTTAACCGGCTTTCTTGCTGAATCATTTTATTTAAGCTTTGAGCTCTCAGCGTTGAGCTGCGAGCAGTTAAAACATTTATTAATCCTTACGTCCCGTGACTCGTAACTCACGGCTCGTAGCTTTCTCCTTACTTAACTTTCTCTACCACTTCCACCAGTCTCCAGCGCTTCGTTTTACTCAGCGGACGGGTTTCCATGATTTTCACTAAATCACCAATGCTGCATTCGTTTTTGTCATCATGCGCATGGAACTTGGTGGTTTTCTTTACGAACTTACCATAGATAGGGTGCTTTACTTTTCTTTCTACCGCAACAGTGATGGTTTTAGCCATTTTATTGCTGGTTACCACACCAATCCTGGTTTTTCTTAAATTTCTTGCTTCCATTTTATTTTTTTTAGACGACCGGCTGTCTGAGTCGATTCCCGACTCCCTTTTCCGGACTTCAGACTAATTATGCTTGCTGTTGCTTTAACTTCAGTTCAGTTTGGAGCCGGGCAATTTCACGGCGCAGACCGCGGATGGTCATGGGATTCTCCAGTGGAGAAATCGCATGGGCAAACTCCAGTTTTTTCAGGCGTTGTTTGTCTTCTTCGAGACGGGCCTTCAGGTCCTGCTCATTCATTCCATGAATGCTTTTTACGAATTCTGCTTTCTTTGACATCGCTGTACGATTTATTAATGATTATGCGGTAACCAGGTCACGACGCACAATAAATTTTGTTTTGATCGGCAGTTTACCGGCAGCCAGGGCCAGGGAGGCACGTGCAACCTGCTCACTTACTCCATCAATTTCGAACATGATACGTCCGGGTTTAACCACGGCCGCCCAGAATTCGAGGTTACCTTTACCTTTACCCATCCTTACTTCCTGGGGCTTACGGGTAATTGGTTTATCAGGGAAAATGCGGATCCATACATTACCTTCCCTTTTCATTTCACGGGTGAGCGCCTGACGGGCCGCCTCAATCTGACGGTCAGTAATCCAGTGCTGATCCAGTGCTTTTAAAGCATAAGAACCAAATGCAATTGTAGTACCTCTTTTGGCATCGCCTTTCATGCGGCCCTTCTGCATTTTCCTGTGCTTCGTTCTTTTCGGTTGTAACATTTTTTTTAAGCTTTGAGCCAAGAGTTGCGAGATTCGAGCTCCTCCTCTTTAGCAATTAAACTTTTATTTTACTGTAACGGCTCGTAGCTCGTCGCTCGTAACTCGTAACTTGTCATTTAGTTTCTGCGTTCTCCTCTTCCTCCGCCACCTCTGCGGTCACCACCTCCGCCACCGCCTCTGCGGTCATCACGACGGTCACCACCACGATCACGACGATCGCCGCCACCATGTTCGCCACGACCATCTCTTCTGTCGCTCACATCACTCTTTCCACCTACGAAGTTGGGGTTCAGGTCACGCTTAGCCAGCACTTCACCTTTACAGATCCATACTTTGATACCGATTTTACCATATACGGTCTGGGCAAACACGTTTGCATAATCAATATCCATACGGAATGTATGCAGGGGCACACGTCCTTGTTTGAATTCCTCGCTACGGGCGATCTCTGCACCAGCCAGACGGCCGCTCAGTTTGATCTTGATTCCTTCCGCACCCATACGCAGGGCAGAAGCAATCGCCATTTTGGTAGCCCGTTTGAAGTTGATACGGTTTTCGATCTGGCGGGCAATGGTATCACCCACGATCATCGCATCCAGCTCCGGACGGCGGATTTCGAGAATGTTGATCTGAACATCATCTTTTCCAGTCAGTTTCTTCAGCTCTTCCTTGATGCGGTCTACTTCACCACCACCTTTACCGATGATGATTCCGGGCTTGGAAGTATGAATGGTTATGATCAGTTTACCCAGTGTACGCTCGATAACAATCTTGGAGATTCCTCCTTTATTGATACGTGCATTCAGGTAAGTTCTGATCTTGTGATCTTCGATTAGTTTACCAGCATAGTCTTTCTTGCTGCCGTACCAGTTAGATTCCCATCCGCGGATGATACCTAACCTGTTACCAATCGGATTTGCTTTTTGACCCATGTTTATTCAGGTTATGCGTTAGTCGATTAATTATTTAGTTTCTTTTGTGTCCACGATCACAGTAACATGGTTGCTGCGTTTGCGAACACGGTAACCACGGCCCTGGGGCGCGGGACGCATTCTCTTTAAGGTGCGGGCTCCGTCCACGAAGATGGTTTTCACCACCAGCTGGCTTTCATCACCACCCTCATTCTTCTGCTTCCAGTTGCTGATGGCACTCAGCACCAGCTTGCGCAGGGGAACTGCGGGGTGCTTGGGATTGTGCTCCAGTTCAGCCAGTACTTTCTCCACTTTCTGACCACGGATGAGGTCAGCCAGCAAACGCATTTTGCGCGGCGAGGTGGGATAATTTCTCAGTTTAGCTACTGCTTCCATTGTAATTAATTTCTTGTTTATCCTTCTTTTTTAGAGTGTCCTTTGAACTGACGGGTAGGTGCGAATTCACCAAGTTTATGTCCAACCATAAATTCAGTTACATAAACCGGGATGAACTTATTGCCGTTATGTACAGCAAACGTGTGACCCACAAAGTCAGGTGTGATCGTGGAGCGGCGGCTCCAGGTCTTGATAACACCCTTCTTGTTTTTCCCTTCATTGATAGCATCAACCTTTTTTTCAAGGTGAGTCGCTACATAAGGACCTTTTTTAATCGAACGAGCCATGTTTTATGTCGTTGAGTTGTTAATGAGTTTGATTACTTGGCCAGCTTGCTTCCGTTCTTGCGCTGGATGATCATTTTATCACTGCCTTTTCCTTTGGTTCTTGTCTTCAGACCTCTGGAGTACTGGCCGTTTCTGCTGCGGGGCTGACCACCGGAAGCTTTACCTTCACCACCACCCATCGGGTGATCTACAGGGTTCATCGCCACACCACGGTTACGGGGTTTGATACCCTTCCAGCGGTTACGACCGGCTTTACCCATGCTCTGAAGACTGTGGTCGCTGTTGCTTACCACACCTACAGTTGCCCAACAGTTGATCAGTACTTTTCTCAGCTCACCAGAAGGCATTTTGAGAATCGCGTATTTTTCTTCCTTGTTGGTCAGCTGGGCAGAAGATCCTGCGCTGCGGGCCAGTTTGCCACCCTGTCCGGGCTGCATTTCAATGTTATGTACATTGGTACCAAGGGGCATGTTCTTCATCGGAAGCGCATTACCCACTTCTGGAGCAACCGTAGGTCCGCTTTCAACCACCGCACCAACAGTAAGACCCTGGGGTGCCAGGATATAACGCTTCTCACCGTCTGCATAATTCAGCAGGGCGATAAAGGCTGTACGGTTCGGGTCATACTGAATAGATTCAACTGTTGCAACTCCTTCCTTATTCCTTTTAAAATCGATAATACGGTATTTCTTCTTGTGACCACCACCTCTGTAACGCATGGATAAGTGACCAGAAGAGTTACGACCACCGGTACGGGGCTTGGCTTCCACCAGGGTCTTTTCAGGTACATTGGTGGTAACTTCTGCATAAGCATTACCAATTCTCCAACGGGTACCGGCTGTAACGGGTTTAAATTTTCTTAATGCCATTTTAAAATTCTCTTTTATAATTTCTTATTCCAACACTTCGCGGCGGTTGTTTGCCATTACGTGGTCTCCTTAGCTTCAGCGAAAGAGACTGCAAGGGTTAAATATTCGAATACAAATCGATATTCTCTCCTTCTGCTACCGTTACAAACGCTTTTTTGTAAGCCGGTTTACGACCAGAAATCACACCTGATTTGGTGAAACGGCTTTTGCTCTTACCTGGAACCACGGCCGTGTTCACTCCTGTTACGGTTACCCCGTAAAAAGTTTCCACCGCTTTCTTGATCTCCAGCTTATTTGCTTTACGGGCTACTTTAAAAGCATAGCGGCGCAGTTTGTCCTGCTGGGCATTTGCTTTTTCAGTTAAAATCGGTTTTATCAGTACTTCAGAAAGTTTCATCTGAATTCAATTTATTTGTTTCTAAAATCTCTTTTTCTTGTCATCCTGAGCCTGCCTGTCCGGTAGGCAGGCTTGCCGAAGGATGTTTGCCGGAGTATGATTAAGCTTCTGCTTTCTCATCATCGGCGAAAATCTTTGCCGCACTTTCTGTCAGGATCAGCACTTCTGAATTTACAATATCGTAGGTGTTGATATCACTCAGCAGCATTCCGAGTACAGAAGGTACATTGCGCAGGGACAATTCCACATTGTCATTGTATTCCGGCTGCACAAACATGACTTTCTTATCGGCTACTTTCAGGCTGCTCATGATGTCCATAAAGCTCTTGGTCTTCGGGGCATCCATATTGATATCTTCAACAACCATGATCGCGTTCTCTTTTGCTTTATAACTCAGCGCAGAGATCTTGGCCAGGTCTTTTACCTTACGGTTCAGTTTGAAATCATACGCGTGCGGCTTAGGACCGAAGATCGTACCACCACCCTTATATAAAGGGTTACGGATATTACCTTTACGGCTTCCACCGGTACCTTTCTGACGGTGCAGTTTACGGCTGGCACCCTGTACTTCAGCACGGGTCTTTACTTTGTGTGTACCCTGACGCTGGGCGGCGAGGTATTGTTTAACAGCCAGGTAGATTACGTGATTGTTAGGCTCTGCTCCGAAGATCTCCTCCGGCAGTTCCACTGATCTGCCTGTTGCTGTACCTTTCGTATTTAAAACTTCGACTTTCATTTTCTGGTATTTATTGACTCACCCGGGATAATCACCCCCGGCGGGTAATGAATTATTTCTGAATTAATACAATTGAACCGATATGACCCGGTACGGAACCACTGACAAGGATGTAATTCTTTTCAGCAAAGATTTTCACCACTTTCAGCCCTTTCATTTTCACGCGGTCATTACCCATACGGCCGGCCATACGCACTCCTTTCATTACACGGCTCGCATCTGAGGAGTTACCAAGTGAACCCGGAGCACGCTGACGGTCATGCTGACCGTGTGACTGCTGTCCCACACCATGGAAACCATGACGTTTAACCACACCCTGGAAACCTTTACCTTTTGTGGTACCAACCACTTCAACTTTATCGCCTTCTGCGAAAATGTCGAGGGTTACGGTTTCACCGATATTTTTTTCAATCGAAAAATTTCTGAATTCTTTTGTAAAGCGCTTTGGAGCAGTTTGCGCTTTTGCGAAGTGGTTCACTTCTGATTTAGTGGAGTGCTTTTCTTTTTTGTCGCCAAAAGAAAGCTGGAGCGAGTTGTAACCGTCAGACTCAATCGTCTTAACCTGGGTCACTACACATGGACCGGCCTCAATGATCGTACAGGCCGTCTGTTTACCTGAGGGTTCGAAGATGCTGGTCATCCCAATTTTTTTCCCAATAATACCTTTCATGTTTGTGATTTTATGCCTCAAGGTTATTGGGACATTCTTCGGAGTATCAGGAGACGGCGTGTCACCTGACTTTTCGAAGGGTCAATCCCCGTTCGCCACCGACCTTTTCCTTTATGGGGAAGTACCAGCGGTAAACAAACCCTGAATGGCTTGTTTTATGTTTATAAGCCAGAGCTCTTTTCCTTGCCTTCCAAAGCTTCAGCGAAGGAGGGCCCTTCGGTTAGCATGCGGAATTCCAGTTGAGAGAATAGCAATTACTTAAATACAAATTATAAGAACTAAGTTGGATCTGCACAGCACACAGGGTACTACGCTTTGATCTCTACTTCCACACCACTGGGCAGGTCAAGCTTGCTCAGGGCATCCACCGTACGGCTGGATGAAGTATAAATATCCAGCAGACGCTTATGCGTAGCCAGCTGGAACTGCTCACGACTCTTTTTATTTACGTGCGGGGAACGCAATACCGTAAAAATCTTCCGGCGGGTAGGCAGGGGAATTGGACCTGTTACCACGGCTCCGGTACTACGTACCGTTTTGACGATCTTTTCTGCAGATTTATCTACCAGGTTGTGATCGTACGACTGTAATTTGATTCTGATTCGCTGAGACATGTGTAAAAACCCAATTTTCTTTTGGGAGTGCAAAGGTAAGGGCGAAGGCTATACCTTCCAAATACTTATGAAAGAATTTTAGGCCCTGTGGAGAAACTCTTTTCCCCAGCTGTGGATTAATCCAGTTTCCGGAGCTTTATCGCCAGGGTGGCAAAGCCGTTTAACTCAACATGCTCGACCTTAAAATTATGATTTCCAGATAGATGCAATTTTATTTTTCGATTGGGCGACTCATCAAAACTGTACCGGGAAGGCTCCCATTCGTCCAGGATTATTTTGCCATCCAGGTACACTCTTACAGCGTCATCCCAGGTTACTGACAGCTCATACTCCCCATCCGGGATATTTGCCTGCCCGTTTGCCAGGGTGATGAATTGCTGAAACTGCTTCTCCCCCGCCCTGATACCACCCCACCAGGCATAGTCCAGTTTATCGGCAATTTCGGACTTTACAGGTGTTTGCTGATCCAGCCGCATCAATCGTTCGGGAAACCTGACCGGATTGGTCAGCGAATCATAAGTGAACCAGTTTACCTCCCAACGGATAGGCTGGAAAACCGGCGGAACTGAAAACGATAAGGCTTTCCGGCTTTCACTGTTTCTCCGAAAGGCGTTTGTACTTCCTGGCCGTTATATTCCAGTTCAATCAGAATATCCGTCCGCTCCCCTTTCACTTTCCGGGCACTGAATGTTGAGGGGACCTCCCCGTTTACAGCGGATACCCCCACCACACCGTAATATTTTCTGATCTTCCATTTTCCGGCAGGACCCAGAATATCAAATTGCATCAGCCCGGATGTATCCGTGGGATTGGTATTCCAGATAATGGGACTGCGGAAATCGTAGGGGCCCCATTCTGTAATGAGAATATTTTTTCGTCCTGACAGTGCACTGTCTGGGATTCGCCCGGAGGGCTTTTTAACCTGGAGAAATCTGTCCGGCCACAATACATGCACTTCCCTGATAATTGGCCTGGAAGCTGTATCGTTGTTATAATAGTCCCCCCAATTACGTATTGAGCTATCCGTTAAAATCCAGTTGGGATTATCATTATCGATGTAATTATCTGTAATGGTAATACTATCAGACAACGTGAAATTCCAGGCCTTACGGTTCTTCCGGAAATAATTATGCCCGATATAAAACCCATGACTCCGGGTATCCCTCTTTTGCGCATATACCCAATCAGCAGGCTGTGATTTCCTGGCCCATATTTTTATCGCTTCTTTATTATTGCTGAATTCATTTCCCATAATTATATTTTCCTGTCCATGCTCAATGGCAATACCAATTCGGTTATTGTCAAACAGGTTATTCTGTATAAGTGAACGGTAACTATAGCCGCCCCAGATACCATGATCACATTCCCTGATAATATTATGATGGATTTTATTTCTGCTGAACGTGACCTCTATACCATTCGTTGGCGCATAAGAAAAATCATTCCCAAACAGCCAGTTATCATTACATCCGCCTTCTCCGCTGTCCATGGTGGTTTGACCGGCCCACAGAAAAAAACCATCGCCCCCATGTGTTACCGTGTTGTATAAAAACAGGTTGTTGTTGCATTGTTCAAATACCAGGATACCGGCACTGTCCTGTCCGCGATTATATACCCCATGACTATATCCACGCACGTTAAAGATGAGCCGGTTATTCACCACATTGCAATCACTGCTACGATACATTCCAATACCAATACCTGAGTTAAACGAAAAATCATTTCCTGCAATAAACGCACTGTCACAACCGGTCATCATAAGTGCGTTTTGTCCGCCGGTAACCCTGCAACCCTTCACAACCGCTTTATCACAATTCCGCAGGTACATCGCCGCTCCATACCGCAACCATTCATCTTTTTCGTTATGATGATAGCTCATCCAGTCGGAGATATCTTCTTTCTCCTGGGTACTGTTGAGGTGTTGCCGGTAATTATAACTGAAGTCACAATTCTCCAGGGTGAGCTGTTCCACATTCCGCGCCAGCAAAGCCACTTTGTAGCCATTGGCTTTCAGATTGCGGATAGTGACTTTTTTAGCATTCCGGATCAGCAGCGCAACGCCAAAAAAAGCATCCGGCATTTTCCCATTGCTTCCTTTCAGTTCTGCCTGGTTAAAATCAATGATCAGGTTATTCCCTTCAATGAGAATTAATGAAAGACTGGTATCAGCAGGCGCATCCAGTTGATAGGTCCCTTTTTTGATTTTCTGACTATGGGTGATGCGTAATCCGGCCTTCAGCGTAATCTCCTGGGCTGAAATCGTTGTTGTACATAAAATCAGCAAACCGCTCAGAATTCGTTTTGTCATCTTTTTAAGTTTACTTGCAATCATATCAACCATTATGCATCAGGTAACATCCCGTTTCCGCTGGCTCAAGTTAGCACTTAAAATAGTGGTGTCCGGAGCCTGTATCTGGTATATTTCAGGAAAAGTTGATATTGGCCAGGCCCGGAAATTGCTCACGCAGGCAGATTGGTTTTACGGCTTTCCGGCACTGCTCTTGTTCGTTCTTTCCAAACTGGTCTCCGCCATCCGGTTACAGGTATATTTCAGCAACATCCGGCTCCCAATCAGCTTACGTGACAATACCCGGCTCTACTGGCTGGGTATGTTTTACAATCTCTTTTTACCGGGTGCCATCAGCGGGGATATTTACAAAGTAATCCTGCTTTCAAAAAGATTTAATCATCCCTATAAAAAAATTACTGCAGCGGTTGTCCTGGATCGTTTCAGCGGTTTACTCGGACTGGGTATCCTGTTGGCGCTTATGGCTTTCTTTGTCAGATTACCCGCTACTACTCCCATTCTGATCAGTCTGGCATCCCTGATATCCATTGCACTTTTTTATTTCCTGCTGGGTCGCTACTTCCCTCAATTTAAAAAAGGATTCTACCCCACTCTTCTCCTGGGTATTACTGTGCAGGTACTGCAGATTGGCTGTGTTTATATGATTATGAAATCATTGGGAATCACCATAAACGAAACGTGTTACCTGTTTATCTTCCTGGTTTCTTCGGCGGCTTCTGTATTGCCTGTGACTATTGGAGGACTGGGTATAAGGGAATTGGTTTTCCTTGAGGGCGCTGCCTTGTTTCAAACCGGAACAGAAAAAACTGTGCTGATCAGCCTGATTTTTTACCTGCTGACCTTGTTTACTTCTGTGTGGGGGGCGGTCTGGCTTTTTAAAAGCCCTGTAAATGAAAAAGGGCCCAGTGATGAGCCCTTAATCTCTTGAACCATAGTTCTTCATACTTTTTTGAATCAGGCCTTTATACAGGAATTGGTAAAAAACGGGGAATTCCATGAATTTACAGCAAACACAATGCCACTTCGTAAACATACGATTGATTCAGATTAAATAAATAAAAAAACCCCGGAAAAATCCGGGGTTTTTTATAGAAAAATCAGCTGAATTAAGCATTCACTTTCCCTTTCACTTTCGCAATCACTTCTTCAGCGATATTGTTGGGGGCAGGAGAATAATGCGAGAACTCCATGGTAGATGAAGCACGGCCGGAGCTCAGTGAACGCAGTTGGGTTACATAACCAAACATTTCGCTCAGGGGCACTTTAGCCTTGATTACTTCAGCACCGGCACGGGTATCCATACCTTCCAGCATACCACGACGACGGTTCAGGTCACCCGTTACATCACCCATGTACTGGGCGGGCGTGATCACTTCCACTTTCATGATCGGCTCCAGCAGAACTGGTTTCGCTTTACGGGCCGCTTCACGGAAACCTTGCTTGGCGCAAAGTTCGAAAGACATAGAGTCTGAGTCAACTGCGTGGAAGCTACCGTCGAATACACGGATCTTCAGGTTATCCACAGGATAGTTGGCCAGTACGCCATTGGTCATTGCCTGCTCAAAACCTTTCTGGATTGCCGGAACAAATT
>CAUJFR010000439.1 GCA_963169885.1 Bacteroidota bacterium | reverse complement strand
AGTAGCGGTACCCGGTATGCCGCCGGTATGCCACCAGTTGCCGGCATCGTTTACCCCCCATCCACAGGCATACCTGGAGGAAGGGACAGAACGGGTGATCATGGTGTTGATGGTGGAAGGCTGCAGGATGTCGGCTTTGCCGGAAACACCATTTACGCGTACGATGAAACGGGCCAGGTCTGTAGCAGAGCCGATCCAGCCGCCATGAGCGTCCATGCGGGGAACATTGTATACATAAGGACTAAAACCGCCTTGTCCCGTGTAAACTACTTCGTTGGGTTTGCGTTCAGCCAGGGTACTGCCACCAATAGACATATTGCTGATGCCACAGGGAGTGAATACTTCATCTTTAATAAACTGTTCATAGCTTTTACCGGAAAGCTTTTCAATGATGCGCCCGAGCAGACAGTAACCGAAGTTGGAGTATTTGTATACACCCCGGGTAACGGCGGCATTATAATTATTCAGGGTCCAGCTGATCAGCTGGCTGAAGTTATAGGTTGGTTGCTTGAACATGGGATCATTGCCATCATTGGGCCAGGCATTGCTGGTATGGTGCAGGAGGTGACGAACGGTAATGTCACTGACGGCTGCCAGTTGTGTAGACGGAAAATCAGTACCGAGGATACTACCCGTGCCGAAGACTTTGGAGTCCAGGGTGAGTTTATTCGCTTCCAGCATTTTCATGATACCTACTGCTGTAATGGGTTTGGAAACACTGGCAATCCGGAAAAGGTTATTGTTGTTGATTGGGGTATTATCAGTGGCACTGATCTGTCCATACGATTTTACATAGACCAGTTTGTCATCTTTTGTAATAGCAATGGATGTGCCGGGGATATTATAAGTGGCCATGAAACTTTTCACCGCATTATCAATAGCTGTGATGTCTTTCTGTGTAGTGCCCGGTGCCGGGACGTCTGTTCCTTTGCTTTTTGAGCAGCTGGTAGTGACACACAATACAAGGATGGCCAGGGAAAAGAAGATTTTTTGCATGCGTTTCATTTTTGGAGGTGAATAGGTAATCTCTGACAGTACATCGGAGGAGGAGCAGAAAGGTCATCAGCCGGTCAGTGGCTGATGGAAATAAAAAAGCCTGATCTGTAATGTGTACAGATCAGGCCCGTAAATCAGGAAAGGGGTATTAACGGCTGAATTTTCTGCGCAAAAAGAGGAGTATTGCCAGAATACAAGCTCCGGCAAGCACCCACCACCAGGGACTCAGTCCGGGGTTATCAAACTGTATGGATCCCGGCTTTCCCATCAGCACCAGTCCGCTCCAGTATGCGGGTGCCAGCAAACGTTCCGGATTACCTGACAGGTAGTCCAGTTTTGCCTGGCGAAGTGCTTCATCGCTGGGTAGTCCTTCTTTGAGGTGACGGATAAATGATTCCGTGATCTGACTGCTGCTTTGTTCATCTATTTTCCATAAACCGGTCAGGATACTCCGGCTGCCGGCATAGTTAAAAGCGTGTGCGAGCGAGACCATGCCTTCGCCATCCTGGTAGCCCGGTCGCCCGGTTTCACAGGCGGTGAGCAGGGTAAGGTCGGAGCTTACATTACAGTTATAAATATCATATAGAAAAAGGGAATTGGTATCGGCCGAAACAACCGGTGTTTTAGCAAAGATCAGCCGGGAGCGTTCCGGGTTGATATTGTTGTATTCCGCATGGGTACCGATATGGATGATCTTATGGCCACCGGCACTTTTCCTGAATTCAGCCGGGGTGGATGAACGGTTGAGATAGGTTTGTCCCCCCAGCAGGGATTTAAACTTCTTCACCAGTTTGCCGGTATTCGGTTGCGGCAACAGAGAGAGGTATTGCATATCGAGTTTCAGGGAGTCGTTTACCGATTCCACATATTCCTTCTTTAATTCATCCGAGAATCCGGGGGCAAAGGCCACATAATTCTGATAGAGTGTATCTTCTGCCTGCTGTTGTCCGGACATAAACAGACTGTAGTGATAAGTGATCTCATGTCTGGCCAGCAGGCTGTTGCCGGCCAGTTCACTGTACGTCCGGATAGCAGTGGGTGTAAGTAATTCAAAACTGAAATTAAACAGGATGCCATCCGGAATGATCAGCACTTTTTTTGTGGATACAGCAGGGGCCAGCGGGGCCCAGAGCACCTGGTACAAAGAGGAGAGGGTTGCTGCAGCTGGTTTTTCCTGGTAACCTTGTTGCAATAAGCCGGCTATCTGGCTTTCGAGGTTATAGTTGTCCAGGGAAACCAGTTTCTTTGAAACACTATCGGCCACCAGGGCTACTAATCGTCCGCCGGTAAAGAAATACCGGACCAGTGTGGTGTTGGCAGGCAGGGTAGACTGCAGTTCAGGCAGTGAACGGAAGATACTGGCATACCGCATGGTATAATAAACCGGGTATTGTTCTTTTACTTTTACCAGAAAAGCTTCCCAGTTTTTTACGGCGGCAAGGTAGTCCTGAATGAGTTCAGTATTGGATTTATCCCGGTTCAGGGAGGTTGTAATGGCAGCCTTCAGCTGTTGTTCTTGCTCCTGAATGTTCAGGGGCAGGTTGCTGAACCGGATCGCTCTTTTTTTATCAAGCCGGCTGCGGATCCGGTTATAAAGTCCGGATTCGTGCAGATTGATAAAGCGGTCGAGGTGGGCGGTTTGTCCGGCTTTTTCATAGAGTTCCAGTTCGATCTGTTTGGTGAAATCAATCAGTTCCGTATTGTCTGCAATCAGGATATTGATGCTTTCGGCATCATCGATCAGCACTTTCCTTTTTTCCAGGATCTGTAAAGCATGGTTCAGGCGGGAGGCCACCGCAGACAGATAAACGGTATCATGCGTTTTTTGCAGGGCATACCCGGCTTTCTCCTGTAAAAGAATGGCTTTTGGTTTGAATACGTCAATCTTTACCGAATCCAGCAGGGTCATATCCGCCGTTACTTTTTCATTTACTACTTTCAGTGCCTGTCCGCTGTAGTTCAGGGCTTCGTTATATTGAGCGGCCAGGTAACTGACTTCTGCCAGGTTAAGCAGCTGGTAAAAGGCCTGAAGGCTTTTTGCCTGACCAACTTTCACCAGGTAGGCATATACTTTTTTCGCCCGGCTGAGTGCTTTATCAGGTTGGTTGTTCTTGGCATAGAAGATAGCCGCATTTCGCAGGAAATCCATGATGATATTATCATAATCACCCTGGTAGGAGGAATCGTAATAGGCTTCTGCTTTTTCATAATAGTAAGTGGCTTTTGCTGTCTCTTTCCGGTTGGCAAAGACCATGGCCAGGTTATAATGCGCATCCCCGGCCCAGAACAGGTAGTCTCCTTCTGTTTTTTCAAGTTTTTCAAGTCCGCGGGTCAGGTAGATCAGGGCAGAGTCGTATTCATGGATCGAGTTATAATGCTGTCCCAGCAGGATTTCGGAAATAAAAATACCCGGATTGCCGGTATTCAGTCTTTTCAGTTTTTCCTGGTAAGCATAACGGAGCAGGTCACCCGCTTTTCCATAATCACCCACTTCTTTATACAGGCCGGCCAGGTTATCAATAGCTGCAAAGAGTCCAACCACGGCATCTTTCTTTTTAGGATGCGGGTCTTTGCTGGCGATAAACTGCTGAAAATAGCTGATGGTTAATTCCGTGGTACGTATGCCTTCCGACGTTTTTCCTTCCGCACTTTGCAGGGCGGCCAGGTTGTTATAGATCATGGCAGGACGGTATAACCGGTTCAGGTCATTCTCCGGCATTTTTTTTACATTCTCCAATGCGCTGGAATAGCACAAGGCAGCACTGTCGTATTTGGAAGCATACCAGTAAATCCCTCCCATGGCATTGAAAGAAGCATAGAGATCATCCGGAGTGGCGCCTTTTACTGTTTGACGAATTTGAAGTGAGCGGCGATGATGGGTTTGTGAAAGATTGTAATTGGCCAACCGTTGAGCATATACCCCGAGATTATATTCACACTGGGCCATTTCCAGTTCTCTACGTTCCGACAATTTTTGGGCATAGTCCAGGGATAACTCACAGGACCGGTATCCTTCGCTGTTCTGACCATTATTGGCAAAAAATTCGGCCGCTTCCCGGCAGACTTTTACCAATGTTCTGGGTGATGCTTTCCGCGCGTCAAGCGTGTCAATAAACCGGAATACGGCAGCGGTTCCTTTTTCTGCACCGTATTGTTCATAGGCAATAGTGCCGGCAGCGGTTACATAAGTAGCAATGGTATCCAGGCGGCCGCTGGCATAAAAGCCCGCCAGTTCTGTTTGCAGGAGGCTGTCGGCTGTTTTATATTGTTTGTTTTCCAGCGCTTTCTCCAGCGCAGAGCCTCCGTTCGAAGCAAGTTGGGCAATGGTAGGCAAAAGGAGGGCCAGGCCAGCTAAAGTGGCCAGTAGGACGAGGTGTTTCCTGCGCATGGTTTATTGGTTAAGTTCCAGTAATAACTTTTTGCTTTCCGGATGTTGTGATCTCCGGATAAAAGCGGTTGCTTCTTCCGTCTTTCCTTCTTTCAGGAGCAGGAGTCCGGAATACCAGCATGCTTCTTTAGAATAAGGTTTCTGCGGGTCATCCGCCAGGGGCTTAAGATAGTTCAGTGCTTTATCCCGGTGTTGCAAGGCCAGTTCAGCCATACCCAGAAAATAAAAAAGTGAATCATTGGCTGGCATTGATTGTGATAATCCCAGCCATATGTCAGTGGCTTCCCGGTAATCACCGGCTTTATAGGCCACCATCCCTTTGTCGAACTGGTAATTATTGGCCACACTCATCGTGGTGGGTAATCCGGGGTCGGGCTGGTAATAAGCAGCATACATTTTTTCATATTTGCTTTCATTGCCCATCAACCACCAATAGCCCAGGCCCAACAGGGCTATGCAGGAGGCGGCCACCAGCCAGACCCTGACCATGGAGATCACGGGTTTAGTTTTTTTTATAAGGCTTTCGCCGGCCAGAGCATGATGAAACCCTTCCAGTTTTTCCACCAGGGCGGTTTCACGGATGCCCAGCATCAGTAAGTTTACTTCATTTACTTTTTCTTTCCATACGGGTTCCTCCTGCAGTCTTTTTTCAAAAGCCACGGATTCTTCCCCGGTCAGGGTTTTACCCAGGTAACGTTCGATCAGGTCGAACTCGTCGGGTGATATGTCGTACTCTTGTTTCAAGGGATACCGTTTTCCTTTTTATTAATAATCATATTCCTCAATCGCTGAAGGCAGCGGTATTTATTGTTCTTCGCACTGGCTTCTGTCCAGGAAAAATGAGCTGCTATTTCACGCATCGATTCTTTTTTAAAATAGAACCGGTTCAGCAGTTCCCGGCAAGGATCACCCAGACGCTCATATTCTTCCTTTACCAATTCGAGATATCCCATTTCAGCGTCATCCAGCTGGGGGGTATCGGCCAGTTGGTGGCTGATTTCATCCGGTAAATCTGCTGTTTTTTTGTTTTTCACTGATCTCAGTTGATCCAGCCATTTATTCCTGGCAATCTGATAAATATAGCCGGCTACTGCGGTTTCATTTTGTGGCCTGAATTTATCCAGTTGTACATTTCTCCAGACCGCCAGAAAGGCTTCCTGATAAATGTCATGCGCATCATCGGTCGTTCCGCTGTTGCCGAGAATAAATTGTTCAACTTTCGGGTAATTACTTACATAGATGTATTGTAATACCTTTTCGTCGGATTCTTTTAAGCCAATAAATTGCCGTTCAATGTCCATTACGCCGGATGAAGGTAAAGCAGGTTATAATTATCCCTAAAATACAATCAAATCCAGTATAAAGTGCAGCCAGGGGCTTTCTTCATACTCACATCGCAAAAAAAAAAGAAAGTCATCAGTCCGGGACCTGTTTTTTAGCGTATGTGCCTCCAGGTGACTGTCCGAATGGACTCAACATGATAAACCGGCTGAAATCCAGTGTCAACCGGTAGTTACAGCTAATTATGCACAATCGGGCGACAGCCTACCGGTTTGTCAGTCGCTTTTCCGGCTCTGTCAACCAACCTATTTTCCCTTATCTTCGCAGCGAAAAATTCCTCCCATGTTACCTAAGTACAAACGAATTCTCCTCAAACTTTCCGGTGAAGCCTTAATGGGCGACAAAAGCTTTGGTTTTGATACTGATGTGATTGCACAGTATGCGCATGATATCAAATCTGTTACCGACCTGGGTGTACAGGTGGCCATAGTAATCGGTGGTGGCAATATCTACCGGGGTATGAATGAGGCAGATACCGGGATCGAACGGGCACATGGGGACTATATGGGCATGCTGGCCACTGTGATCAACGGCATGGCCCTGCAGGCCGGACTGGAACGCATCGGGGTATATACCCGGCTTCAGAGCGCCATCAAAATGGAACAAATTGCTGAACCTTATATCCGTCGCCGGGCTATCCGTCACGTGGAGAAAGGCCGTGTGGTGATCTTTGGGGCCGGTACGGGTAACCCGTATTTTACCACGGATACAGCCGGTTCACTCCGGGCCATCGAAATTAATGCCGACGTGATCCTTAAAGGTACCCGGGTGGATGGTATTTACACCGCTGATCCGGAAAAGGACCCTACCGCTACGAAGTACAATGTTATTACTTTCCAGGAATGCCTCTCCCAGAACCTTAAAGTGATGGATATGACGGCTTTCACGCTGTGTATGGAGAATACGCTGCCCATTATTGTATTTAACATGAACAAGCCCGACAATCTCCGCCGTGTGGTTACCGGGGAGAAAGTAGGTACCCTCGTCAGGGGCTGATACGGGTTTTTCCTCAGTGTTTTTACGCGTATTTTATTCGCAGGGAATACTATCTTGTGCGGGCTTTGAAAGCACACCTGTGAAAAACTATTGAACCCTATTTCCCGGATTTTTAATAGTTTACGAACCTGACTTATCTTCTTATGCCCACCCTCCAGTTGTCCGTCATAGAGGTTATTATACTTATGCTGGGAGCAATCACCCTGGGCATCACTATCCACTTCTTCCTGATCAGTCGTAAATCCCTCAAGGATGTTACTTCCGATGCCAACGGTAAAGTACTCCGGGAGCTGGAAGTATGGAAGCTGAAATATTTTAACGATACAGAACTCCGCGATAAAGAACTGGAGGACCTGCGTTATAAATTATCGGTGGCATCAACCAGTACCGATGATGTATCCATCGAAATAGAAGAATTGCAGATAAAGAATAAGAAACTGCAAACGGAGCTTGAATCCCTGCGTAAAGGCGGTGCGGTTTCGGGTGGACAGGATATCGCCGAATTACAACGGAGACTGATGGAAGCGGAAGAGAACTATGAGATCTATTCTATCGAAGCTGATGAACAACGGGCGCAGAATAAAAAACTCCAGGCCGAAATTGAATCATTAAAGAAAAACAGTGGGACTCCCCGGGAACACCGTGAACCGGATCAGGGGAAGAAAAAAATACAGGAAGCGGAGGAGTCGGCCCGTCTGCATGCAGCCGAGGCAGAAGACCTCCGTATTGTCAATAAAAAACTGATGGCGGAGATTGAATTGTTGCGTGCGGCCAGTGCCCATCCGGCACCGGTTGCGGGTGAAAAGCCGGATTATATGGAGCAATTGCGGCGGGCCCAGCACAGCCTGATGGAGCATAATGAAAAGGTCAGCCTGTTGTTGGGACAGATTGAAATCGTGAAGGAAACAGAAGAAAAGCAACAGGAGATTTTAAAACTTAACGAAGAACTGAGTGTACAGATCGAAGACCTGCAATACAAACTCTCCCAAAAGGATAAGGAAATCACCAATAGCCGTCAGAAAGAACACCTGACCACGGAAATGAATGCCATGCTGGACAGTGCCTACAGTGAGTTTAATATACTGCAGTCTAAAATGCAGAAGCTGGAACAACAGGTAGCGGGTTCCCGTAAACTGAGTATGGAGTTTGATGAGCTGCGTGAGACCTATCAGAAACTCAGCCGTGATTACGAGGAACAGAAACTGAAGTATAACGCGAACAATGATGAGAACAGGCAGCTTAAGATAACACTGGCTACCGTGGAAGAGCAATTAAGGGATGCCGAATTTCAGCGCCAGCAATTGCAGAAGCGGGTGCTTTACCTGGAGGAACTGAATACCGATATGCAGGTAATGGTGGATGCCAATAAGAAACTGGAAAGTCAGTTGAAGCGGATCGGTGAGCTCGAAAGTATGCTCAATGTGATCTCAGAAGAAAGAGATCAGTTGATGCAACGGAAAACAAACCTGTAATTCCCTGTTATTTAGGATTAGTAATAGATCAGCCCGGAGGAAAACCTGCCGGGCTGAGAATACTGTTTATTTGCTGCTTTTTTTAGCGGCTGCTTTTTTCTTGGCCGCAACAGAAATGGCAGGACGGCTTTTGCCGAATGAACCTTTGAATCGTTTGCCCTTTGCTGTTTTTTTATCTCCTCTACCCATGTTGATTGTTTTTATTGATTAAATGCAAAAATAGACCGTTTTTCAGTAAAAAAGCCCCGGTACTGAAATAAGCACAGGAGCTTTTTTACTATATGCCGGCGATTATAATTTACCGGCTAACTCTTTACCAGCTTTGAATTTGGCCACTTTACGGGCTTTGATCTTGATCACAGCACCAGTCTGGGGGTTACGACCGTTACGGGCAGCTCTTTTGGATACAGAAAATGTTCCAAATCCTACGAGGGTTACCTTTCCACCTGCTTTCAATGTCTTGGTGACTGCTTCTACAAAAGAATCCAGCGCCGCATTTGCCTGTGTTTTTGTGATGGCGGCATCTTCAGATACTTTAGTGATCAATTCTGCTTTGTTCATGATTTGCTTTTTTATGTGATTTAAGTGACGGCGGCAAATTTAACTGCTTTTTAATACCAGCAAAAAAAATATCCGTTTTATCAATATGGGAAAAACACGTGAAATCCGCACCCAATAAGGATTTCAGCGGATTTATTGAGCTGAAAGAAATCATTTTTTTGGGAGCCGCTCCGGTGAAACCCTTATGTAGCAAGGCTTTCATCATTTCGATCGCCGGAAACGGGCAGGGAGGCGGGTTTCAGGCGATCTGCACCGGAAAAAAGATTGCCAGCGGAATTTATTTCTTTTGCACAATCAATGCACAAGGCGCATCAGGGTGCGGAATGATATAGCCCGGTCACCCCATTTATCCAACGCCTTTTTCCGCATTTCCACTGCGAATTTATCCATATACCGGTTATACAAAGCCTGGCTTTCCGCATGATATTGTACGGCATAGGTAATCCCTTCTTCGTCATCTGCCTCTGTAAGATGAAGTATTACGGCATGGGTAAAACAGCCGGTATTGACCAAATCGGGAATATGTTCTGTTTTCAGCCAGTTCAGCCAGTCGGCTGCTACGGCATGAATAACCTTGGTGGTGACATTGTATACGATCATGCTGCAAATTAATCGGACCGGTTATTATCCAGCAGGATTTTTTTCAACCGTTGGTACATAAAGGATACCGCCAGCAGGAGAATGCCCAGCAGGATAAAAGCCGCAATCTTGCCCCCGGGCGGAATATTTACGATATCATAGAGGAATAGTTTGACAATGGTAATGGTAAAAAGGGTCAGTGAAATAATCCGGAGGGTTTTGAAATCCTTCTTCATGCCCATCCACATCATCGCAAAAGAACAAAGTCCCCAGAGTATTGACAAACCGGCTTTATAATAAAGATTTTCCCACCAGGCCCAGTCCGATGCATCGAGGTAATTGCTCCAGAAGATCACCTGGTACATTTCTACGCTCAGTAATACGATAATGCCGCTGGTCGTGAGCCATGTAAAAACCAACCGGTAGTCATTCCATTTTTCATTTTCTTTTTTAAAGAAAAAGCGGATCAGCTGGTAGAGCAGCCAAAGCAGGAGCAATACGGCAATCCAATGCGCCAGAAAATAAATCCCTTTCCCGTTTTCCATCAGGTATAAAGAGAAGGTACGGGTGGCGGAAAGCCCCCATATATAAATAAAAAAGGCAAAGAGGGTCAGTGATAAACGGAGTAAAGGGGCGGCTTTGTCTTTCCGGAACAGGAAGAGCAATAGCATAATACAACAATAACTGTAAAGTTGCAGGTAAATAGCGGACGCCGGGGTATCCGGATTACGGCTGCTGAACTGGAAATGAATCTCGAGTATGCCGGTCAGATAACTGATACAGATGCCCAGAATCAGGGTGGTGGTACGTATGCTGCCGGCCGGAATGCCGATATAGAAAACAGCATCTTTTTCTTTTCGCTGCAGAAAATTATAGAGTAATACAGCA
>CAUJFR010000438.1 GCA_963169885.1 Bacteroidota bacterium | reverse complement strand
ATGGAACTGGCCGCTATTGGTACGTTACCGCAATTACTGATATTGGGTGTACCGGAACAATTAAAAGTATTCACATTGGTATCGGTACTGGTATTGTCACCCATGCTTCCACCCACTTTATGACCTACATAACAGAACTGGGCACTGCCTTCCCGCAGGTATACCAGGGTATGTCCACCCATTTCTGCAGACACTGCCTTATCGGTACCCGAGGTAAATCCACCCGGGAAACCAGGATCATAGGTTGTTCCGTCCGAGGCTCTTCCAATCATAAGACCTCCATTTTCTCCCCAGGTATAAAGATTACCCTGTGTGGTGATCGCCGCTACAGCCGGGAAGGAGGCGTCGTGCTCCTGTACGGAGATATAGCTCACATTGGAAAAATCCGTGGTGCTGTTTACTTTGGCTTTAACCCAGCTTTTCTGCTCTGTGGTATTAAATGTGCCGCATTGTTTTTTGGAATTATCTCCCATTGCATAAAGACTACCCAGATTGCTGACGAGGTAATAGGTATTTTTTACCGTGCTGGTACCTTTTATTCCACCGGTTACCCCGATCATTTTCGGAATATTGGAAGATGAAAATTCAGCGGGAAGGGTCATGAGTGTGGCATAATTCTTAGAAGAAGAGTTATTGGCATCTCCCAGATAAACAGAATTGCCCCAGGTGTAAACCTGTCCTGTGGACGTAAGCGCCATTACTGCACCATAGCTTCCGCTGCTGACCTGTCCGCGAACTGCAGTAACACCGGATAATACGGTACTGGCATCTTTCTTTACCTGGTGCCAGGTAGTGGTGGCGGCAGCAGCCCCATTACCCTGAATATTAGCACTGGATTGAGTAAGTATCCATACATATCCTCCTGTAGTCAGTAAGATCAATGTCTGATAGGAAGCCGTCATTTGTAAGACATCCGCAGGTGTCACACCGCTTGGTAATTTAGTGGTGCCATCACCTCCGGTTGGTGTTCCGATTTTTTGAAATACGGCACTACTGGTCAGACTATTGGCGACCACATAGCCTTCCGTACCCCAGGCAAAGAGCCCGGTGCTGGTCAGCAGAATGGCTTGTTCTTTACCGCTACCACCTGCACCACCAATGGTTGCTTTTAGTGGCGTTCCGGTCAGTGCCGGGAAGTTAGCAACAGTGATGTTTATCGGAGAAAGCAGGTCACCGGTCCCTGCATTATTCAGGTCCTGGCCCCATACAGCAAAACTGCCGTCATTTTTTAAAGCAATAGACTGGTGATAGCCGCTGACGACTTTGTCATATTTTTCATTGACATTACATTGTGCGTATGTCGTGGTTGGAATACACAAACAAGCAAAGATGCCTGTTGCGAAAAGGATGGAAGCTCTTTTCATGGTACGGATTTTTGGGTGGATGTACGATGCTTGTAATCGTTACACTACAAAACTAACAACGTATTTATTCAATATCCTAACTTCTGGTCCGGGTTAAGAGTGGTATTTTAGTAAAACAGGGGTAAACTTGTAGGGGGGAGTAGAGAATAGCCGGTAGTCGGTATTCGGCAGTCGGCAGGCAACAGCCTTTTCTAAGTTGTTGATCTGACTACTAACTACTATCTGCTAACTACTAACTAGCCCGGTAGCCGGAATCCATCCAGAAACAGATTAACTTTCGTTTCTGGTAATTCTTTCAGACTATAGACAAATAAGAAGCCGATAAATTTTCCGTCGGTCCAGGCTTTGATCTTCCAGTTGTTCTTATCCAGATCGCCCCAGTAATCGATGATACCCCGGGTGGTTTCTTTGTTCTGTAACCGATGACCCTTACCATACCCGGCCACTTTGGTGATTTTAAAACTGGTCTTCAGGTAATCCGCATAATTAATCATCAGGTCTTCGGCCATGGTCAGATCGGTAACCGGCTCCTTGAGTTTTACGCAAATAATCCCGTAGTTAATCTCCTCTTTCAGACATTCGCCGGTCCAGATGGCGGAAGAATCTTCACTTTTGGTTAATTCAAAACTGATTTCACAATAATTATAATAAGAACAACCGGAACCAGCCAGGTTGTATTTTTTGAGGGTTTGGGCAGAAGCGAGTCCGGTAATTAACAGGCAGACTAGCAGGAAACTGATACGGCGCATGATGAGAACGAATTTGCATAAAGATAAAGCACAGCTTCCAAAGGTTGCACCTCAATACCCCTGAAAAGTACAGGCTCCCGTTAAAACCGCTAAATTGCGGCATTAATTGCCTGCTATGTCTACTTCTTTTCAATACGGTACTGATACATTAACCACCGGGATCACCTTGTCCATTGCGGCCGGAAAAACAAGGGCCGTCCTGGGCGAGGCCGCCACCCGGAGGGTCAATGCCAGTCATGATGCGGTGAAACAGATCGTAGCCGAACAAAAAACCGTGTATGGTGTAAATACCGGCTTCGGTATCCTGGCCAATACAGCCATATCTCCTGAAGACACCGCCACACTCCAATATAAAATACTCCAGAGCCATAGCGTGGGTGTAGGCGACCCGATCCCGGTTGAAGTGGCGAAGATCATGCTCATCACCAAAGTGCAGGCCCTGGCCCAGGGTTTCAGCGGGGTACAATTGTCCACCCTGGAACGGATCATCTGGCATATTAATAATGATATCATACCCATAGTGCCGGAAAAGGGGAGTGTAGGTGCTTCCGGTGACCTGGCCCCATTATCCCATTTATTCTTGCCCCTGATCGGATTGGGGGAATGTTTTTACAAAGGAGAGCGGCTGCCCACAGCTGCTGTATTTGCTGAAACGGGCATGTCGCCCATCACACTTGGTCCCAAAGAAGGACTGGCCCTGATCAATGGCACCCAGTTTATTTTATCCTTTGCGGTGAAAGCCGTTCAACGGATGCATAATTGCCTGGAAGCGGCCGATATCATTGGTGCGATGAGTCTGGAGGCGCTCACAGGTACCAAGGCACCCTTTGATGAACGGCTGCATGCCCTGCGTCCTTATAAAGGAAATCTGTTGGTGGCTCAACGCTTACGGTTACTGCTCAAAGGTTCTGAGATCATGG
>CAUJFR010000437.1 GCA_963169885.1 Bacteroidota bacterium | reverse complement strand
CTTCTTTTTTGGCGATGTTGATGCGCTCGGTAACCGTAGACAGGTTTCCTTCCGCATCCAGGCCACAGACACCGCGGTTTACGGTACCATGATCCGACAAGGTACGCAGCAGGTCATAGCCAACAATCGCATACACATTCTCGTTACACCCATTATTCAGAAAAGACGCCGCATTTTCAAAGGCATTGCTGCCATAAAAGTCATCCGCATTAATGACCGCAAAAGGCTCTTTCACCACTTCTTTGGCACATAGCACAGCATGAGCGGTACCCCAGGGCTTGGTCCGGTCCGCATGGGCTTTATAGCCATCTGTGTAGTATTCCATTTCCTGAAAAACATATTCAGTTTGCACTTTACCGTTTAATTTCGGCTCAAATATGGTTTTGAAATTATCGGCAAATTCTTTCCGGATGATAAAGACCACTTTGCCAAAGCCGGCCCGGATCGCATCATAAATAGAATAGTCCATAATGGTTTCTCCATTGGGGCCAAAGCCCTGGACCTGTTTCATACTCCCATAACGGGAAGCCATACCGGCAGCAAGGATTACTAATGTAGGTTTCATATTGAGGATGGTTTTGCCCTGCGAAATTAATCTAATTTAGCAAAGAGTTTAATAATCATGCAGGATATAAATCCGGAACATATAAGGGTAGACCCCTATTTATCACCCCTCTTTGTTGAAAAAGGGATTACCGCGGATATCCTGCGGCTTGATCTGCTGCACCCCATCGTGTCCGGTAACAAATGGTTCAAACTCCGTTATTATATTGAACAGGCACAGGAACAAAATAAAAAGTCGCTGGTCACTTTTGGCGGTGCATGGTCCAATCATATTCATGCCACGGCCGCAGCCGGAAAATTGGCCGGATTAAAAACCATTGGTATCATCCGGGGTGAGGCGCCCGCCGGATTATCCACCACCCTGTTGCAGGCTGCTGAAATGGGGATGCAATTACACTTTGTCAGCCGTGCAGCATACCGGCAAAAAAAAATGCCGGATCAGATTGATCTCTCCGAAGCCCTGCTTATTCCGGAAGGCGGATATAGTCTGACCGGTGCCCGGGGAGCCGCCACAATCATGGATTTGATCAACCCGGATGATTATACGCATATCTGTTGCGCTGTAGGATCCGGCACCATGCTGGCCGGACTGATAAATGCTTGCGGGAAACATCAGCAGGTGATGGGTATCAGTGCCCTTAAAAACAATCATTCATTGGAAAAAGCTGTAAGTGATCTCCTGATCAACGCAACGACCACCCCATATATAGTACATGATTACCATTTTGGCGGGTTTGCGAAACACAACAGCCTGTTGCTGGATTTCATGAATGAACTTTACCGGCAAACGGGTATCCCCACCGATATTGTTTATACTGGCAAACTCTGTTTTGCAGCATATGACCTGGCCGGGAAAAACTACTTTCCGCCGGGCAGTAAAATCCTGCTGATTCATAGCGGAGGTTTACAGGGAAACCGATCTTTACCGAACGGATCGTTAATATTTTAGAAAATCTGGGAGAGGAACCTATCTTTGTTTTTTGCGGGTAAAAGAACCCGGCCGCTATTCCGTTTATACAATATGAAAAAAGGGATCCTGTATTTTTTTCACCTACTTATTTTGTTTGCCGGCAGTACCCTGTCGGCGCAGGACACCCTGCCTGAATTCTCATTAAAACATGTTGGCAAAAACAGGATCGTCGTCAGCTGGACCAATCCGTTCCAGGACATCCGCCAACTGAGCATACAACGGTCTGCTGACAGTATGAAAGGGTTTAAAACCATCCTTACCATGGCGGATCCGACCACCCCACAGAACGGGTTTGTGGATACAAAAGCACCAAACGGTCAACAATTTTACCGGTTATACATCATGCGGGAAGGAGGACGGTACCTTTTCAGCAGAACCAAAAAGCCGATGAACGATACGGCTTATCTCAGCGGGCTCACTATAGATACCTCCCTGTTACGCAATTTGTCCCGGGATAGCCTGCTGCGGCTGCGGGCCGGACTGACCAATGTAAACCGGCCGGATCTCGGAAAAGCCAATATTCAGGATTCTATATTTATCCTGGATTCGCTTTTACGAATAGCGTCAATTCCTGTCGTGATCAAACTGGGCAGTTTCCAGACCGGCGATTCCGCCTCATTGCCCAATGCGGCCATTATCAAAAACAGACCAACGGCTTTTGAACCATCGCTCTATGTTTATACCAATAAAGACGGATATGTAAAAGTGAGTCTGCCGGAAGAGGGCACGAAGAAATATATGATCCGGTTTTTTGAAGAAGACAATCGCCTGATTTTTGAACTTAAAGACATCAGGTCAAAAAACTTTAAGATCGACAAGGCTAATTTCTTTCATGCAGGCTGGTTCCGGTTTGAAATTTATGAAGACGGTAAATTACTGGAGAAACATAAATTTTACTTAGAGAAAGACTTCTGATATCAGCGTTGACTCAAATACCTGTTCAAAATTCCGTTTTACTTTTCCTTTAACTTCCTGCATCTCCAGCTTACGGCCCAGTTCCTGTTGCAGGGAAGTGACCTGTTTATTGACAATTCCGCAGGGAATAATATGATTGAAATAGGAAAGATCGGTATTGACATTAAAAGCAAATCCATGCATGGTGACCCAACGGCTGCACCGTACCCCGATAGCACAGATCTTCCGTTCCCTGCCCGGCAGGTCCGGGTCAATCCAGACACCGGTTTCCCCGGCTGAGCGTTCCCCTTTTATGCCATATTCAGCCATGGTCAGAATCATCACTTCTTCTAAATTCCGGAGGTATTTACCGATATCCGTATAATATTTTTCGAGATCCAGGATCGGGTATCCCACAAGCTGATCGGGTCCGTGAAAAGTGATATCCCCTCCGCGGTTCGTATGGAAAAACTCAATCTGATTGGTCTCGAGCTCCTCATTGCTGAGTAAAACATGTTCTTTATTCCCGCTTTTTCCGAGCGTGTACACAGGAGGGTGCTCCACAAAAAGCAGGTAATGCTCCGTAGAAGCTGAACCATCCGGTGTTGATTTACGGCGGACATTCTCCTTTAACAGGGTTTCCTGAAGATCCCATGCTGTCTGGTAATTCATCTGTCCCAGGTCCCTGAATATGATTTTTTGCTTTCCCATCAGTAAAAAGCAAATTTACCAACAAATTTCCATCCTTTACCTTTGCCGGCTATGCAGGAAGAAATGGACCAACTCCTACCGGAGCAAAATGAAGGCAGTGACGAGCTGTACGAACGCTTTACCCTGACCATCGACAAGGGGCAGGAACCCTTGCGCATTGACAAGTTTTTGTCGAACCGGATCGAAGGGGCCACCCGCAATAAACTGCAACGGGCCATGAACCTGGGCATGGTACAGGTAAACGGTGCAGCCGTTAAACCGAATTATAAAATAAAGCCCCTGGATTATGTGGTGATCTACTCCGATATGAGTCCGGATGAAACCGATGTGGTCCCTGAAAAAATGGACCTGAATATTGTGTATGAAGATGCCGACCTGATGGTGGTCAATAAACCAGCCGGCATGGTGGTACATCCGGGCAGTGGCAACTATTCAGGCACCCTGCTGAATGGAGTTTCTTATTATCTGCAACAACAGAACCCATCTATATCAGAAGATGTACTGCCCCGCTTCGGACTGGTGCACCGGATCGATAAAAATACAAGCGGCCTTTTAGTCCTGGCTAAAACCGATAAAGCCATGCGGGCCCTGGCCAAACAGTTCTTTGACCACACCGTCAAAAGGCAATACGTGGCCCTGGTATGGGGCGACATGGAACAGGACAGTGGCACTATCATCGCCCATGTGGGTCGCCACCAGCGTTTCCGTAAACTTTTTGAAGCCTATCCCGAAGGTGATCATGGGAAAGATGCGACCACCCACTATAAAGTGATGGAACGTTTTGGCTATGTTACATTAGTTCAGTGTATTCTGGAAACCGGACGAACGCACCAGATCCGTGTCCACATGAAACACATCGGCCATCCTTTATTCAGCGATGATTTTTATGGAGGAGATAAAATTGTAAAAGGAACCATCTACACCAAGTATAAACAGTTTGTTGAAAATTGTTTCGCCCTTTGTCCGCGCCAGGCACTGCACGCTAAAACCCTGGGCTTTGTGCATCCGACCACCGGAGAAGAAATGCATTTTGATACGGAGTTACCGCCGGATATTGAAGGGGTGATTGAGAAATGGAGGAAGTATGCGGGGAAAAGTTGACAGGTTGATAAGTTGAAAGGTTGACAAGGATCCTTCTAAGAAAACCACCTTGTTAACCAGTTAACCTGTTAACTTATCAACTGTCACTGAAAATCGAATAGGGTTGCAGTAAACACTCCGCGTTCTCTTTTCTTAAACGCCACATCCCAGTTGCCGATATAACGGAGTAGTTTGGGAACGAGGAGTTCGCCCACTTTGGTCATCTGTACTTCCATGTGTACGTCGAAATCATATACACCTGCATTATAGCTCATGTCGTAGTTACGGGCCATCACCTCCATGGTACGGGTGTTGAACCAGGTGACCATATTATCGATCACAATCTTGTCTTTCTTACCACCCAGATTTTCTTTTGCTTTTATTGTGAATACATAACAGGATTGTCCTTCGTAATCCCCGTAGTCAATCGTAAAATCATAGTATTCGGCACGATCCGGATCAAAAATGTCAATCTTATCACCGATAAAAGGGATACCGGGTATCTTCTTACCCGGGTTAAAGAAAAGCATTTTTAGCTGTTGTTTATGTTTGGCCATACCACTGGCAGAACGCGGATTAAAATCCATTCCTTTTACAATATTATGCTCCCCGCAAATGGTTCCATTGGTAAAAAAAAGACCCGCATAGAGTTCGGCGGTATAATAATTGAACTGATGGTCTTCATCATAAAAATCACCGGTGCTGTTTTCTGTAATTACCTCCATCGTCCGGCAACCGTTGGCCCGGGTTTGTTTTGTTTTGCTCATTAACGCGGCCTTTACACTCCCTTTTTTATCCCGGATCCGGATATCATTCCATGAAGTAAACCCCAGGATATGCAGGTTGCGGAAGGCTTTGTAAAAAGTAGTATCGTTCTTTACCTGGTTGATAAAGCGGGCTACATTGAGGTCACTCCGGATAATCACTTCGGTCAGGTTGACCATTTTGGCCAGGCGCTGGTTGTCCAGGGAATCCTCAGTTTCCTGGGCACTGGCAGTAAGACTGCAAAGAAAAAGTAGTAAGGTGAAGAGTCTGTTCATTGGTTTAGCCAGGGAACATCATCTTATAATCCACATTGATTTTACCTTTGGTTATATCGTTGAGTTTCCCTTTCATTAATTTCCGCTTAAGCGGTGAGATATGATCAATAAAAAGTTTGCCTTCTATATGATCATACTCGTGCAGAATGACCCGGGCGGTCAGTCCTGAAAAAGTAGTGGTAAGAGGATTAAAATCCGCATCCAGGTATTCGAGGGTCACTGTCTCATGACGGTAAATATCTTCCCGGACTTTCGGAATACTGAGACATCCTTCATTATAGGACCATTCCTCTCCATCCAGTTCCACTATATGGGCATTGATAAAAACAGCTTTCAGGCCTGGTGCATCGGGGTATTCCTTTTGTTCCTCTTCATTCATCCCGGCAAACATTTGCTCTGTATCCACCACAAACAAGCGGATATCCCGGTTTACCTGGGGGGCAGCAAGTCCCACCCCACTACTCGCATACATGGTTTCCCACATATCTTCAATAAATTTATCAAGCTGGGGATAATCAGCCTTTATATCTGTTGCCAGCTTCCGCAGTACCGGGTGGCCGTATGCTACGATGGGTAGAATCATAACGCGAAACTACAAAAAAAAGAACCAAGAAGCCAAGACACCAAGAACCAAAGAAGGTCCAAAAGACAAATTTCAAAACCTTCTTAGTAGTTTCATATAAATAAACTACTAAAGTTCATCTAAGTACCACTCACCACTCACCACTCCCTACTCCCTACAGACTTCTCAGATATTCTTGTAGCATGATCGCCGCCGCGATCTCATCGACAAAAGCTTTATTCCTTCTGTCTTTCTTCTTCATGCCCATTTCGAGCATGGCGTCTTTGGCCATTTTTGACGTGTAGCGTTCATCTACTTTTTTGATCGGCATGCCGGGAAAATTCCGCTGGAGATTCTTAATGCAATTCTCTACCAGCGGGGTGGCATGAGTGGGTGAATCATCCCAGTTTTTAGGCTCGCCTATCAGGATCAGTTCCACGGTTTCCCGGGCAAAATAATCCTTGAGAAAAGGAATCAGGGTTTTAGATTCCACGGTGGTCAGTCCGGTGGCAATGATCTGCAACGGATCCGTGACCGCAATACCGGTGCGTTTACCGCCATAATCAATACATAGGATTCTTGCCAAAGGTTAAAATTTATTAATGAACAGATCAGCGATGACAAAAATGGCAAATACCACTGAGGCAATTCCGTTGGCAGTCATAAAAGCCAGGTTAACCCGCCGGAGGTCATTGGGTTTTACAACCGAATGCTGGTAGGTCAGCATCCCGATAAAAACCAGTACCCCGATCCAGTATAACCAGCTGAAATGACCATACACCCCGGCATATACTACGGCACCGGCACTCAGGAGGTGAAAAAATTCTGAAACCAACAACGCCTTCCCCTTACCCAGCCAGGCGGGAATGGAATAAAGCTGATTGGATTTATCAAACTCCTCATCCTGCAGGGCATAAATAATATCAAAGCCACTGACCCAAAAGATCACCGCAATGGAAAAAAGAATGGGTAATAATGCAAACTCACCGGTGACCGCGAGATAGGCGCCTATAGGTGCCAGGGATAATCCCAGTCCGAGAATCAGGTGACAAAGCGGGGTAAATCGTTTTGTATAACTATAACCCAGTACCACGGCCAGGGCCACGGGCGACAGGTAAAAGCAAATGGAATTGATAAACCAGGTACTGGCGATAAACAGTATACAACTGACAATAGTAAAAGTCAGTGCATTTTTAGGAGTGATCACACCAGCCGGAATTTCGCGTACAGCGGTCCGAGGGTTTTTTGCATCAAAATGACGATCGAGATAACGATTAAACGCCATGGCGGCACTGCGGGCGAATACCATACAAAGGATGACAAGTATCAATTTAATTCCGAGTGAACTCCAATCGAAAGCCGGTGGAAAAACCTTTGTATGCCATCCGGGAATAACAGAAGTATTTTCGAAGATGGCTAGAAAAAAACCAATCAACGCAAATGGCATCGCAAAAATGGTATGCGAGAATTTGATAAAACTTAGATATGATTTTACTTTCGACATGCAAATGAGTAATGAATAATGAGTAATGAGTGCCTGCTAAGAAGCGTTGATCCGGGACCGTACTAATTCCCACAGCACCACACCAGCCGCCGTAGCGATGTTTAAGGAGTGTTTCATACCTAGTTGTGGGATTTCCAGACATCCGTCACATAAAGCAATTGTAGTCTGCTCCACACCAGTCACTTCATTGCCAAACACCACGGCTATTTTCTCCTCCGGATCAAAACCGATCGCATTGAGCTTGTAACTCCCCTCAGCCTGTTCGGCGGCATACACGTTAAACCCCGTTTCTCTTAATTCAACAATCGCTTCTGCGGTTGTTTTAAAGTATTTCCACTCCACCGTTTCTTCGGCGCCCAGGGCGGTCTTTTTAATTTCTTTATGGGGAGGTTTGGCTGAATACCCGATGATATAGATCGCCTGTACCAGGAAGGCGTCGGAGGTCCGGAACACACTGCCCACATTATAGGCGCTGCGGATATTCTCCAGCAGCAGAATAATCGGTGTTTTTTCAGAAGCCTTAAACTCCTCCACCGACTTACGCCCCAGTTCAGCCATGCTCAGTTTTCGCATGGCGCAAAGTTAAGGGCATGGGTCTACTGTTTGAGGAGCTTTTTAGTCCCTTTTTCGCCACTGGCGGCTTTATAGGAAAGCAGGTAAATACCGGGTGCCCACTGATCGGTTTGCACGGTATAATAATTCTCCCCGTATTGCAGGCTAAAGGTTTGTTTCCACATGGATCTGCCCATGGCATCCGTAATCTGTACCATGAGCGCTTGTGTCATTTTTGATTTAATATCCAGGGTAAAATGATTCGTGAACGGGTTGGGGTAAAAAGCGGGGATGATTGAGGCTTTTTCAGCAGCCGGGTAATCGTAGCAGGGGCCTGCATTGGGAATCGCCGAACTGATCCAGCTGGTACGCGCCATCAGCCACTCTTTCAGGGTGGTGATTTCATCTGTATAACTGGTGGGAATGGGTTGCGGATT
This sequence comes from Bacteroidota bacterium, assembly GCA_963169885.1. Classification (GTDB taxonomy): domain Bacteria; phylum Bacteroidota; class Bacteroidia; order Chitinophagales; family Chitinophagaceae; genus JJ008. The sequence goes on along the minus strand of CAUJFR010000437.1, from coordinate 976 downwards.
GGGCCAGATATATTGTCCCAATACCGGCCAGCGTTGAAAATGACGAGTACGGGCTTCGGTGGTTAAGGCCACCACCGAATCAATCAGTTTGAAAATACGGGTATCACTCAGACTTCCCTCCCGCACCTGTTTCCACCGGCAACGGAATGCGGCCTGATAAGCACTGTCTTTTTCAAACTGATACCACCAGTATGGAATCTGAAAAAAATCCTGTGGACAATCCCGGTTAAACTGGTACGCCCATCCGGTGGTTTCCGCTCCCCGGCAATAATTGGCATTCCGAAAAGCCAGGTCATAGTCCCAGGCCGGGCCTGCTTTAATCTTACCCCCTTTACTCTGCCGGTCTTTATTAAAATATGAGCTTAGCCGGTAGCCATCCACATTGCGGCTGATTTCATTCACAATCGAATAATCAATAAAAGAAGCTTCATCCGCATATTCCCGCCAACCCGTTTGTTTGTCCTGGAAATAATCGCTGTTGAGCGCTGTTTCAAAACTATCCACATACTTTTTGAGGTAGTCCTGCTGGGCTGTTACAATTGAACTCAGTTTTGGATAGATATAGGAAAAACGGATATTTTGTCCGCTGCTGCCATAGGGCGGATACACAGCCGAATACCAACCATCCGCTTCCTTATCGATCGAAAAAATATAGCCCCCGGTCACCGCATCCCCGCTGATATCGGAGCTGGCGATTTTTGTTACCGGTACGCGGCCACTGCCCCGTTTGATTTTTTCCATAAATACATAGATCCCTTTGTAATCCCCGTTCACCACCACTTCCACATACCGGCAATTGGAGGCCCAATGCCCCATTTCCCGGGAAAACGTATAAGCCAGAAAATTCCGCATCAGGGTTTTATCCGTATAGGGAGCATATAATACCCAGTCACTTTCCTTTGGTAATCCGAATAAGGACTTATCCACCGAAGAACCGGCATTATCCCATAATTCAATACTGTATGATTTCATCGGG
>CAUJFR010000436.1 GCA_963169885.1 Bacteroidota bacterium | reverse complement strand
ACACAACCTAACTGTGCCGTAACCCGTGAGAATGAGAGTAAGCCAATAATAAGAATCAGGATCCTTCCCGCCTTCATAGTTCCAAATTGTAATAGGTACAGGGCTCATAAAATGGCCATGAGTCATTCAACGGGATTGGAGAAAAATAAGCAGGATAACAGGAAAATGTGCGGGCGTCTCAGGGATATGAATCAGTATTGAATTTCCTTAACAAGGTATAAAGATCAAATATAAAATTAAAAATCGTAAAATCCAAGCTCCTGTCTATCGTAAAACCACGATACTTCTTTTTAAAGCTTTAACAGTCATTACACTATCCAGTTCTTATTTTTGCGGTAATTACTATTTTATGAGAAAGCTCATCGTGTTCGCTTCCCTCTTTTTACTGGCCGCCTGTAATAACGGCACGGCTGATCCCAAACCGGAAACACCCCCGGTTAACAGTCCGAAGATTATGAGCTATTCGGTGTTGGCCACCTATCCGCATGACACCAGTTCCTATACACAGGGACTGATTGTGTATAATGGTCAGCTTTATGAAGGCACCGGGAATTATGGTGTTTCAAAGCTGCGGAAAGTGGATCTCAAAACAGGCAAAGCCATCCAGGACCTCTCACTCGATCCGAAATATTTTGGCGAGGGAATTACCATTCTCCGGGATACCGTTTACCAGTTGACCTATAAAGAAGGGAAAGTGTTTGTATACACGTTGAAAGATTTTAAAAAAATCAAAGAATATGTTGTGGATTTTGAAGGTTGGGGCCTGACCAATGACGGCACTAACCTCATCATCAGTGCTGGTGGCACCAATGAACTGCTTTATTATAAACCGGATGGTTTTACCCTTCTGCGCAGGCAGGTAATCACCGAAGCCGGCATGCCTGCAGATAACCTGAATGAACTGGAATATATAGATGGATTCATTTATGCCAATCAATACCAGACCCCATATATCCTCAAGATTAATCCTGCAAGTGGTGAAGTAGTGGCCAAAACGGATATTACAGACCTCTGGACTCGGAGCAAATCGAGGAACAGCAACCTCGACGTGGCTAATGGAATAGCCTACGACACGGCCACAAAGAAAATTTATTTAACCGGGAAATGGTGGCCCGAATTATATGAAGTACAGTTTGGCCAGTAATTAATGACCGATAATATAGATCACCGAGCTGCAGCGCTTCACATCTCCCAGAGCACTGATATTGGATCGCAATCCATTGATAAAAGCGCCCAACAGGCGGGTCGCCCCGTTTTTGTATTTACTGCTCAGTAAAGACACATAAAAGCTGTCATACCACATCGGTTGATACCCGAGTAATTTCATCCCGTGTTTTTCGACCAGGCCCTTCATGGAAACCGGTGAAAAATGATACAGATGCCTGGGTACATCATAAGCCGCCCAGTATTGACCATAAACAGCCGCATCGCCCGAAGTATAATTGGGTACAGCGATAATCAGGCGCCCCTTCTCTTTCAACAGGGTTTTCAATTTGGCCATATAGCCCTGCAGATCGTGCACATGCTCCAGCACATGCCACATGGTAATGGCATCATATTGCTGAGCTGCCAGGTTATAAAATTCACAGGTATCCTGCAAAGTGACGCCAAAACTTTCAGCCGCCACTTTACGTGCATCCTCGTCTGGCTCAAGCGCCGTTACCGCCCAGCCGCTGTTCTTCATTTCCCCGGCAAAAGCGCCGGTACCGCTACCGAGGTCCAGTATAGCACCTTTCGTAACACCCGTCTCCTGCTGCACCAGCCTCCGTTTCTGTTTCAGGGTTCTCTTGCGAACCCACTGATAAAGACCGTTGATCAGTCCTTTGGAGGTATTGGTATGGGAAATATAATTCTCCGATTTATAATATGGAGCTATCCCCGCAGCGGTTGGAATGTCTTGCGTGAAACGGGCCGTGCAGACCGAACACTCACAGATGGAAAATTCTTCCGCGCTTACAGTATAGTCTTTTGCATTAAGCACCGGTTGAAAAGAATCAGCGCCGCATACCGGGCATTGGGAATAATGAATGGTTTCTTTCATAACAGAAAGCAGCAAAGTAAAATCAATTTACTTAAATGAAAGAGAAAACCTAAGGCAATATCCGGTAATTAATACCACCAGCCTGTGGATGAATCTTTCCCGGGTTGGACGTAGCAGACATTCCGACACCGTTCTCCGACAAATACCAGCCAATATACATTACGGCTAACAGGCCCAGCATCAAAGCCCAGGCCCACCAGTAATTTTTCTTTTCTTCGGTTTTATTTAAGAAGGCCGTCATCTCCTCGGAGGTACGCTCCTCCTCGCCAACCCGGACCATATGGTCCGCCTTTTCCCGGATCAGTTTCTCCGCCCCTACCGGCGCTTCCGGTTGAAACAGGTCTGCAGGTAAAAACTTTATTTCGCCTGCAAGTCCTTTGCTTAGCTGACCCATACCTTTCCAATTGATCCGGGCTCCTGACAGAATCGATTTTTTTAAGTCAAACGCAAAATCATTGAACCGGATGACGGCATCACGCTCAGATACCTGCAGGGCAGCACCCAGCCAGCTAAAAAAACTACGCGAAGGGGTTAACCCCGATGCATCTAAACGCACCGCATAGACGGGTGGATCCATCCTTTTATCCGGAAAATTCACCGTAGCAGGTGTACGGTCCAGGAAGAAAGTGCCTATTCCAGGCACGGACAATTGTTTATACTGCAGGAAATATTGATAGAGCGACTCGTACATCATCAGTTCTTTTGGTCGAACGAAAATACGACTCCGCCCACAAAGTTGAACCCATAAACCGGGTATTGATTCCAGCGCTGGTATTCCTTGTTGAAAAGATTATTGAACTGGGTCCAGATATTGATGTTTTTCGTGATTTTAAATTCCAGCCCGGCATTCAGGTCCACCGCGCCTTTCAACCGGTCATCGTTGCCGTTTTTCATCATGTACCGGGGGCCTCTCCAGGCAAACAGGTCAGTTTTCAGCCACAGATCCTTGATCACCTGCATACGGGCAGCTGCTTTCAATTCCAGGGGAATCATGCCCCAGGCTTTGTCCTGTGTCTGCAGTCCGGTAAACTGGTTGAATTGTAATCCGCCGATCAGGGAAAACTTCTCCCCTACATTATAACCAAGTTCCCAGCCCAGGTTGAGGACATCCATTTTATCTTCATACACCACTTTAAAGGATTTACCATCCCCGGCGGCTGAAGTATCATTGATAAAGAGCGGCTGGTTCTTTAACCGGTTAAAACCCACTTTGGCGGCATAACTGAAATGATCACCCACGGTGCCCTTAAATCCGGCAAAGCGCTCCTCAATCCAGGTATTCTTTAATTCACCCGGAATCCAGAGCCAGGGATTCTGTGCCGCGAGGTACTGATAGGTAGTCTTCCGCACATAACCGGTCCAGCCCGCTTGAAATGTAAATCGTTTGTCTTCCGTACTGATATCGGCCAGGATATTGGGGAACATTTTGAACTTGCCATTATCCCAGGTCGGACGTATACCGGCCTGCACATTGAACTGGGCGGATTTATACAATACCGAAGGAGAAATAAAATACATGGTATTATTAATAGCCGACTTATTATCGGGTGAATAGCGGGTCAGATCA
>CAUJFR010000435.1 GCA_963169885.1 Bacteroidota bacterium | reverse complement strand
TGGTGGTGATGGCACCATTAGTCAGGTGGTAAGCAGCCTGATGAAGACGAACCTCAACTTCGGTATCAGACCCTGCGGATCCGGAAACGGATTGGCCCTGGCAGCTGGTATTTCCAAAAAGCCGGAGAAAGCCCTTGAAGTTGTATTGACCGGAAAGCCCTCGCTGGTAGATGGGTTTACGGTAAATGGGCTTTTTGCCTGTATGCTGACCGGTATCGGCTTTGACGCCAAAGTTGCCCATGAATTTTCAAAACAAAAAACAAGAGGCCTTAAAACCTATGCCTCGCTGGTAAGTAAAAACTTTTTTTCTGCCGACCCCTACCCGTTTATTGTGGAAGCAAACGGACTCCGGTTTAATACAGATGCCTATTTTATCAGCATCGCCAACAGCAACCAGTTCGGTAATAATTTTACTATTGCACCTAAAGCGTTGCTCTCTGATGGCTATCTTGATATTGTCATTGCCAAAAAATCCAGTAAGCCTTACTTATTGTTTAATCTCATCAAACAGATACTGGCCGGTAAACTGATTAAGATGGAAAGTTCGCTGAAACAACCTGTTATTTACTTTCAGACCGAAAAGATCAAAATACTGAACCCGGCCGAAGCCCCGATGCATATTGATGGTGATCCGGCAGAAATGGCAGCAGAAGTGGATGTACAGATCCTGAAAAGTTGTTTCCGGCTTATTCAGCCGGTTTAGGAGCCGGGGCAGACGGATTAATCAATAATTCCCGGACCCGTTTAAAGGTCTGCTTATTATTTTCCGCTTCAATGGAGTGCATAATATCCTTGGCCTCCCGTTTGGTCAGGTGGAAATTCAACGCTGCTTTACTTTCTGCATTATCTGACTGATATTGAAAAGCCACTTTATGAATACCGATTCCATTCACCGTGGTAAAATAATCCAGCATATCATTCTGTGAATATTCCATCATCTTAAACCAGTTGTGCTGCAGCAACAGAAAGGGTTTGGTGGCATGATCTGTAATATCATCCGATAAATAAGGGGTTTCCCAGCCACCGGCCTGGCGGTCACGGATCTGGATAAGCAGTACCCCCCGGGTATTCTCCTTAATCCAAGTTTCAAAGGATGATAAAAAACGAAGGGTGGTTTCCTGCCCGTAATTATCCCGCAGACCCGCATCCATTACATCAATAACCGGATCAGAGGGTAGCCAGACATTGGGCAACACAACGGGAAAAGTGGCATTCATCCGGAGGGCCGTCAGCATCCGTATATTATAAGGGTCCTGTTGTTTAAAGAAAGAGACAAAATCCACCGCATCCGGATCGGCCTGTGGAATGGCCGTACTGTCCACTTCGCCGCGCATCATGAACCGCACCGGCTGGGTGGAAATAATCATCTTGCGGCTGTCCCGCGTGATGACAGAATTGAAAAACATCAGGGGTATCCGGGCATTCTTCTCATCCTCCACATAATCTTTCAGTTGTTTATCCAGGAAACCGCGGGTATTCTCACTCAGTTTCTGTTCAAAGGAATAGCCCCGGTCTTTTACATAACGATAAGGGCCAACCGAAAATTTCTGGGCGGGCGCAATCAGGTCACGGGCAAAAAAGGAAGTAAAGAGCGGGTTGAGCAGGTCGCCGGATATATCACTGATATAGTCCTTATTCTGCATCCGGATATTTTCTCCTTTCAGTTTTCGCAAATACAATTCTCTGAAATAAGCCGCCCCGATCATTCCGCCGGAAGCCCCGTTGATCAGGAAGGTACGTTTCATAATCTCCCCGTTGGTGATACTGTCCAGGGTCTGCAACACGCCCATGGTAAAAGTAGCACTCCGGTGGCCGCCCCCGCTGGTATTGATCAAAACCAGCAATGGTTTGCCACTGGTATCCGTTTGCTTTTTCTTCCAGGCTTCCAGCACTGCAATCATGTTCTGTTTATCTGCATTTACATGGGCGGGCGTACTCATCGCGGCCAGGTTTTCCCGGGTATATTTTGGCCGTTCAGTTTTGTTCCAGTAATTCAGTCCATACGCTTTATTCCGCGGATCGATCCAGTCAAGTTTGTAAAATACATTGAGCAAAATGATTAGTCCGATCAGGTAAGGGATTCCCCAGCTCTGCAAAAAATAAGTCACCGCACCCGCCACGCCGATGAGGATGGAGAAGAAAATGGTGATACTGCCGGCAGCCGGTAATTGGAAAAAGGTATTGTCCAGCAGGAATCCGATCCCGATCAGGAACAGGAAGGCGGCAAAAACCGATAGGATGGCCGCAATATGATGTCCTTTGAAAATCGATATCACAAACTCCTCAGTATAATGAGATACATCCCGGGCGGCTTTGAGCCGGTAAGGGGTTTCGAGGTAAGTCTTCACATCAATCAGCGGCTTATCATGGTATACCTCTTTGACGGCAGAAAGGTGTGTGATATAATTCTTCGGTTCGGCGATTACCGGCATCATCCGTTGGAGGATACTCCGGTCTGCCTGGAAGAAATAGATCAGAGAGGCTGCGATAATAAAGATGAAGCCGCTGATAAACCCGCCAAAAAAGAAAAGAATCTCGGTGCTTTTCACCAGTTCCTTGGTCTGGAGGAAATGGGTGGCCTTAAAAAAATAAAATACCAGGAAGAGCAACGGGATAATCGCATTATTGATACAGAACTTTAAAAATGGATTGGTAGCCGCTGCCAGGAAGCGAAAATGTTTACTGAAGAGAATAAAGCAGGTGATATTCCAGCTCATGATAAACATGCCGATGGAGCCACCTACAATGGCATAACTGATGGAGTTCACATTACCCAGGTATTCGGGGGCGAGGAACAGGGAATCGGCTCCAAACGTCTTCATGAAAGAACCGTTCACAGTACTGAACAGGATGAACCAGAACAGCAGGAGTACCTGGTACTTCCGGAAATGAAGGAATAATAACTGGACGGGAAAAGAATGATAGAGTCCTTTAAGCCAGGCTTTCATCTGTTGGTTAATAGTTCCCTCTAAAATAACATTAATTCATTGCCTTTGCAAACTCAGGCAATTGACTAAATGTTAAAGTGCCGGCTGCCGGCGAACGAGATAGAGCAACCAGACCTGTGAAAGGAGCAGGGCCATGGCCACCAGCTGATGGAACTGGGCCATCCATTCAAAGAGGCCCCATTGGTTAGGAATGATTTCCGTACTGGCAAGCACCGATAAAATACCCAGGGCCAGCTGGAAGGAAACGAGGAAGGCAGGTAACCAGCTGCTTATTTTTAAATCTGCTGTTTCTTTTGACTTAAATAACCGGCTCGTCTGCCAGAGTACCATGGCAAGCAGCAGATAAGCCAGTCCGCGGTGGATGAAATGGATCGTAATCCGATTATCGATCAGGTCCAGTAGTCCGCCTTCCTGTCCGAACATATTCGGTGGAATAATACTGCCATTGATATCGGGCCAGGTAGGAGCCGCTGTAGCCGCTTTATGTCCGGCCATAAAGGCCCCATACACCAGCTGGACCAGTAACACGGCCAATATCCCAATGGTCAGTTTATTAATTTTTGTATTGTATACTATTTTGTCCTTAGGAACCAGCAGTTCCAGCGCAAACCAGAATGTATACGCGAGCAGTCCAAGGGCAAAGACAAAATGCAGGGCCAGTTTAGCCGGCTTTACATAGATCGCATCGCCGGTCAGTCCGCTGGCCACCATGATCCAGCCAATAGCTCCCTGTAAAGCGCCCAGCAGAAATAAAATCAGCATCGGTTTTACCATGGAGGGCTTAAACCGTTTCTGAATCAGGAAAATGATAAAGGGTACTGCGAATACTATCCCGATCAGGCGGGCCCATACACGGTGAAACCATTCCCAGAAGAATATAAACTTGAAATCCTTTATGGTAAAGCCTGAATTAAGCAACTGGTATTGCGGGGTGTTCTGATACTTATTGAATTCCGTCATCCATTGCTGTTCATTCATCGGCGGCAGGGTGCCCGTCACCACATTCCATTCGGTAATGGATAAACCCGAACCGGT
>CAUJFR010000434.1 GCA_963169885.1 Bacteroidota bacterium | reverse complement strand
ATCAATAACCTGTCAGGCCCCGTTCAGGAGAATGATAAGGTCAGTTTTACAACCGAGAAAGGACCCCGTGGCCTGATGGCTGTAAACGTGAATATAGTTGCTTAAGAAACTCAGACCTCGCTGAGCCGGGTAAAGGAGATCCCGTTAAAGATCCGGCTCAGATTCAGGTCCTTTCGCTGTTCCCATTCTTTCACATTATTTCCACTCACAACCCTCCAGAGATTCTTGGACTTGAGTTCCTCGTAATCTGCTTCCTGGATAAATATCCCGGTAACCGGCTGCCTGTCTTTAAAATGAATATTCAAGGGGTTGTCTTTTCGCTTACCCGGGGCAATGTACTTTTCAATTTGTTCTGTAGTCATAACGAATGATATATTTTTAACCAGCACCGGAATCCTGTCCGGAATAGGCTGTTAAATCCATTGTTGGATACTGATTCTTTTTAAAACTGACTTTTAGGTTTTGCCATATTGACCACCATCGGGCGTCCTTCACAATTTGAACCATTCAGATCGTCAATTGCTTTTTGCCCTTCCTGTTCATCCGGCATCTCGATAAATGCAAATCCCCGGCTCCGGTTGGTAAATTTATCCGTCATTATCCTGGCGGAGGACACTTCCCCGAATGGAAGAAATACTTTTTTCAGCTGATCCTCAGAAATAGTAAAACTCAGATTGGACACATAGATGGTCATGGGGATGATTTACTGGTCAATAAATAGGTCGCGACGAATGCAGCTGTAGGGAAAAAGATAAGGGAAGGTGATTCTCGTACAAGAGCAGATAAGTCTGAATGTCCCTGTAAAGGTACGTTTATTTTGGCCGGTGCCGGATTTTCTTTTCAGCGAAGCGTTGGCTGGCTTGAATCCCTTCTGGCCCTGCTAAAACCCGCATACGGGGGGAGTTACTCACATAAATTCAGAAGGGTTGCAAATATTTGTGAATAAGTTGATTGCCCTGCAAGTATTTTTTCTAATAATTTTAAAATATGCAAGACCATTACAGCCTTCTCCATACCATCTACGAAATCGTGAAGAATGATCCTCAGCCGGAACGATATTCCTGCAAACCCCGGGAACTGATTTTGCGCCGTATGCAGGAATGGTCTGACATACAGCAACAAATCCATCAGCTTGAACGGGAAGAATTAGTAACCACCGAGCAACAGGAAACCATGGTTATCCGGATTACCGTTGCAGGGATATCATTGGTCAAAGAACAATTAGAAATGGCGCGGAGCGGCAATTAATTTTTACCGCTTTCCGGAACTTACAGGCGACTCTGCCCCGATATTTAATGAATCATCAGTTTTTTCATGTTTGTGCCTGAAATGGCTGACTGCATTCGTATGTGCCACTGTTTCATCCTTTGTCATGGTCACCAGGCTTCCATGCCCTTCAAAATGATAATGTACACTGATGAATTTTTTTACATGATTGCGGGTCTCGGCGGGTAGCCACTTTTCGAGCTTCCAGTAATTCCGGCTGCCTGATTTCCGGATCGCAGACTGTACTTTTCCAGGTCCGCTATTATAGGCGGCAAGGGTCAGCAACCAGTCATCAAATATACGCTGGAGGTAAAGCAGGCATTTGGCAGCTGCCACCGTACTCTTATAGTCATTCCGGCGATCATCCTGTTTGCCATTTATACGGAGCCCAAAGCTTTTTGCAGGAACAGGCATAAACTGCCAGAGTCCTGCAGCACCTGCATTGGAGCTTATACGACTCTCAAGTTTTGACTCCACCACAGCAAGATACTTCATCTCAACAGGTAGCTGGTATTCGGTAAATACCTTATCAATCAGGGTAAGGACCGTCTGTTTTTTGGCTTTGATCTTATCGTAGTAAAAAGCATTTTCCCGTAAATGGGCTAACACATATGTCCTGGCTTCTTCCTGTAACAGAATACGGGGGGCATTTTCCATCTCGGCAACGGATAATTCTGGCAGGCAGATACAAAGTCCTGCTGTATCAAATACATGTTTTGTAGCCGATAGCGAATCTTCTGTTGCAACGGAAGATAACATCTTTATTTCCGCAACAGCATTATTGTTGTTACCGGATGCAGCTGCCATGAGCATGAAACTGGTGATGATAAATCCCGCTTTGTGTAATTTAGTTTTAAGCATGTAACAGGGTTACGTGAATAATACTTGCCGGATTGGATCAGGAAATGAAATTTTGCGTTCAGCAAAAAAAGAACGGGTGTTGCGGACAAGAGTAGTTTTTCAATAGCACAACACCGGGCTTATTAATACCAAAGAGGAGCAAAGGTAACCCCGGAATCAGCCTGTTTTGCCGCTTTTAACAGCTCTTTATCCACTGACAGTTTAACTCCGTGAGAATCATTGAAGAAATTTGTTAAAACTGCTTAATTGTCAGAATACGGGTGTGAGGTGTCAGGTGTCAGCTGTGAGGGAACAGCCCTTAAAGAAAGGTGTTCGGTGTTCGCTGTTATCCCGATGCTTCGGGAGTTAGGTAACAGCCCCTCCTAATAACATATACTTCAAGGCACGTCAGTCGTACTTCGTACTTCTAACTTCTTACTTAAAGAAAAGGGCCGTATCTGATGATACAGCCCTCGCTTTTAAAACAATTTTTAAGATTACAACTTTGTCACTACTACTTCTTCAACATTACGGGTGTTGTTATTGACTGTGTACAGCGCTGATTTTTTGTTGCTCTTGGTGCTGATCACAAACTGGATACTGTAGTTAGAACCATCATTGTTTTCTTCCAGTGACAACATGAATTTCTTTGTGAAACCTGCTGCTTTGATGTTTTCTACGTGCAGCACATTTCCATGTTCGTCACGCACACTGATGATATACTCTTCCTGTACACCGGCACCAGGTACAGTCAGTTCAAATACAGGGTTGTTTTGCACTTTACCCACGAATTTGATTTCAGCGGCAATTACGGGTTTCTTTTCAGTAGCGTTAACTACGGGGCTAAGGGCGATGGTGAACAGGGTCAGCAGCGCGATAGCAATTGAACGGTTGTTTAAAATGATCTTTTTCATGATTATACTTTTTTGTTTTTTTAAAATGATTACTAAAAACTTCAATGGGGGGCAATCGGGCAGACAAGCAGAAAGTTTCAGGGCAATGCAGAAGTTAGAAATCCGGATTAATAGCGCAAGTGTTACTTGCTTTGATGATGTAAAAGTAAGGCGCTATTTTGGAGCGTTGAAACCCAATTAAGTTCGTTTTAGGGATACCCAAGCCCCGAATTGAATTCGTATATTTATGATTATCAAACTATTAGCTGCTGTTTAATAAAGGATACCCAAGGCTTTAAAAGGTTGCCAAATCAGTGGATTTGAGGTTCAATTTAACAGAATTTAACAATTTGTCAGTTCGGCTAAGCGTATACCCTCATTTTAGCAGGCACAATTTTTTAATCCTAAGAATATGGTGTTCATATACTTAATAAGGTGTTGAGAAATTAATGTTGAGCGGATTTGGCTGGCTACAAAAAAACATTACCTTCAACCGTTCCGGGGGAGTGACTGAATGGCATAAACGCCTTTCTTTCAACCATGTGGCTGGAAATTTGTTATATAAATCAGGTCAGCACCAAGTAGGATGGTACTGAACAAAAAGGAGTTTTAAAAATGGCATTTAAGAAAGATGATGTAATTATTATTGAGCCCAGTGAAATTTTTGTAGGTAAAAAAGACGCGCCGGTTACTTTAGTGGAATTTGGCGAATACGAAAGTGAAGAGTGTGCTAAAGTAAATGAAGTAGTGAAACAACTGCTGGAGGAGTATGAAGGCAAGATGAGGTTTCAGTTCCGGCATTTCCCGCTCACATTAATTCACCAACGCAGCCTGAAGGCCAGTGAGTCGGCTGTAGCCGCTGCCCAGGAAGGTAAGTTCTGGGAAATGCATAATGTACTATTCAGCAATCGTCGTAATCTCGGAACCACCAGTTTGAAATTACACAGCAAGGAAGCAGGTGTGAAGAATAAAAAATTCCTCGATGACCTGGTGAATGGTATGTACGGCTGGCAGGTGCAGGATGATATTAAGGAAGGACATAACCGTGGGGTAAAAGAACTTCCCACTTTCTTTATCAATGATGTGCTTTTCGTTGGTAAGCCCACTTTTGCTAACCTGAGCGCTGCTATTGATGCGGCACTGAAAAAAGGCAAATCAAAAACACCGGTTAAGAAAGCCGCCGTTAAACAAAAACAAAGAGCTTAATAAACGCTTCAGCATATTGAATCCCGCCGGTGGCGGGATTTTTTTTTGCCTGCGGCAAAAAAAGGGTGGCCACCAAAGCACACTTAAGAACACGAATAAACAGCCGGAAAACAGCCTGGCGGCAGTTTTATAGCCACGGATATCACGGATATCACGGATTCACACGGATTTATTTCTTATCCTTATTCATGTGCCTGTTAATTTGCAATTAATATGGGATAGCTCGGAAATATGGAAAAGTAAATCTGTGTTAATCTGTGTGATCCGTGGCTTGCATTCCTGTATTTTTCGTGTTTTTTCGTGGCCATTCGTGGCCACCCCTTTTGCCGCAGGCAAAAAAAAAGCTGCCTCTTTGGGAGACAGCTCTTACAAACTTACGGTATATAATTACCAGCGGTTGTTGTTGTTACCAGAGTAAGAAGGACGGCTGTTGTTAGAACGGGCTGGTCTTTCTTCACGGGGTTTAGCTACACTAACTTTGATAGAACGACCGTCAACGGTAGCGCCATCCAGTTCAGCGATTGCTTTGTTAGCAGCAGCATCATCGCTCATTTCCACAAAACCGAAACCTTTGCTACGGTTAGTGAATTTGTCCATAATAACTTTTGCAGAAGTAACGTCACCGTACTCAGCAAAATAACTTCTTAAGTCTTCATCCACAACGGCGAAGCTTAAATTTGAAACATAAATGTTCATGTAAAAAAAATTGACTTTTAAAAATACTTGAGAAAACGCAAGGGTAAAGAAACTAACTATTAGCAGATAATGCGTAGCAGTAAAAATCACTTACAAACTGTCGTCGAACTCAAATTAACAGGGCAAAGATAGGAGTAAAAGGAATATCCAAGGGATTTATTTTGTTAAAGCGGGTTTTGTCAGGTTTAAGAGGTTTAAAAGGTTGAAGAGGTTTAAGAGGTTGAAAAGGTTGAAAGGGCTTAGACGTTTGTTGTTTAGTGGTTTAACTGAGTAAACTCTTTTTATGACTGCTGGTTGGTCAAACAGAACTGCCGCAGCCTATAAAACCAGCCTTCCTTAGAACAGACTACTATCTGCTAACTACTATCTGGCTACTGTGGTTCTACATTAAACATATTCACCCCCTCTTCCTTCTTCCGCATTCCGAAACTATACCGGATATTAATCCCAACCCGACGGGTATCAGCCTGACGATAGCCAATAGCATTCACGGAACCCTGTTTCAGACTGAAATCATTTTTATTGGTCAGAAACATGTCGCTTACACTAAGAGTGATTATCAGTTTTTCTTTCAGGAATCGCCGGTTAATACTGGCATTTAATGCCCCGAATGAACCCAGCTCATAGAACTGTTGCTGTCCTTTGAGCCGCCAGAAACCATTCAGGGTAATAACCGATAGTCTATCCAGCTTCAGGGTTTGATAGGTAAAGAAAGTCCAGGTTCCCCGTTTGAAAGAGAGCGGCTGGTTCTCATATAATCCCTCATAGAAGTTGTGGTTGTATTGCGTGCCCAACACGAAGAAGTATTTGCCACCCGGTGGCAATGCTCCCAGGGCCCTGAAATACCATTCCTTGTTTTTCCCGAGATTGTCATAAGTACGGTATGCCTGACTTTGACTCGTATCAGACTGGTAAACCACATTGGTGAATATATCTTTTGTTTCATTGATCCCGATGGCCAGTATCGGACGTTCATCCACACTGATATTGGCTTCATAATTCCGGGTAAACTGAGGCCTTAATCCCGGATTACCCACTTCTGAAAGATAGGCATCCACATAACGGGAGAATGGATTCAGCTGTTCATATACCGGCCGGGTAATGGTCCGGCGATATACCAGGTAAGCACGGAGATCATAGCCAGCTATTTTCATCAGACTTTTACTCAGGAAGACATAAGGGAAGAGATCCGTACGGTGGATGGCAAAACTGGTATCCGAAGGGATTTCCTGATTTCCCCGCATATTGGTGTTTTCCAGCCGGGTCCCAAACTTCAATACAATGTCTTTTCCCATCGTCTTAGATCCCTGTGCATAAGCGGAATTGATATGCTCCTTATACCGGAACCGGTTTGTCCGGCCTGCGTCCGGCACCCGGTTGCCATTCGATTCAATATAGAAAAGCGTATTGTTGTTAAACAAATGAAGCGTTGATTTTAACCCGGACTCGAACGTAAACCGGTTTTTCATTTTCAGTTTGAGATCTGTACGCCCCGATAACAAATCCCGGTGATTATCCATAGTGCCATCTCCTGAATTAGTAAACGGGAAGGGGTTATAATACCGGGTATTATAGCCCTGGGTGTTTTTATTATTACTGTAATAATAGAAAAACTGGCTGGTCCATTCGGAGCCGGCACTGTCCAGTTTCAGCTTTGACTCGAATCCGTTTCCGATCACCAGGGAGTTGCCCTGGTTGGTTACCTGGTTGAGATTATTAGTCAGTAACTGATTAGTGCTGATCTTTTCAATCCGGTTCTGGTTATCTGTTTTATTGTCCGACAAATTCAGGTTAGCTGTTCCGGATAATTCAAACTCCCATTTTTTCTTTCCCCAGCTATACACGTAACTGCCAAAAAAAGTATGGCCCGGGTAAGTGGTATAAGCTTCCTGACTGAGTACGGAATCCGGAGCAAAAACCCGGTCCGTGATTATTTTTTCATAACTATTGCGGTGACTGTAATTAAAGTTAAGCGACAAACTTTTTTCTCCATCATTATTATTCATGTTAAATCCAATGAGCTGATTGCCGTAATTGCCTTGCTGGATACCGGCATTCACACTTCCTGTAAGCCCGATCTTTACCCCTTTCTTCAATACCACATTTACCACACCGCCGCTGCTGTTGGCATCATATTTCGCGGAGGGGGTTCGGACAATCTCAATTTTTGATATGGCTGTGGGTGGAAGGCTCTTAAGGATGCTGGCCACATCGGCGGCACTCATTCTCATTTCGCGCCCGTTGATCTGCACGGAAGCCGGACTCAGACTACTGATATAAATATTCCCGTCCTGATCCACAAATAAGCCAGGTGTTTTTTCAATTACCTCATAGCCACTGGAAGAAGCGGCTACCAGGTTTTCCGGATCCACAATGGTCTTGTCATCTTCTTGTCGCATGAGTGGCTTGGAAGACCGGAGTACAACTCCTTCCATGGTTTTTCCTTTTTCTTCCAGGGTAAAACGAAAATCAGCTGTACCCGAACCCACCGAAATATTTTTCTCAAAAGGGGCATAGTTCAGCGCCATTACTTCAATCCGGTACTGCTGTCCCTTTAAAAGTTGAAGTTTAACCTGACCATTACTGTCCGCCACCTGCCTTTTTACCTGGGTGCTGTCCAGTCGGTTGATCGCTGATACAGAAGCAAATGGGACCGGATCCTTTTTGCTGGTTTGTAAACGGATGTTTACCGGTATTTCTTGCGCATACAGGATACCGGTAGAAAATAACAGACAAAGAAAAAGGATAAGGCGGGTTTGTTGTTTCATGGTGGTTATTAACAGGAAAGGGCAAAAATAGTTGTTTCTTTTTCCTGTTAAAGCCCCTGATCATGCCAGATAGACTTTTCCCATTTATTTAACGCATGGAGTCGTCCTGTTTCCGGACTTTCACCTTGTGCGTATTTTCAGCTTCGTCAATGGAATGCGCACGATGAATATTCTTCTCCGGTTTGGCCAGTTCGGATAGTTTAGTAATTTTATTAATATAGTTTCAATTAAATTTAGCCTTAATCATTACGATGGTCCGGTTTACCGTTACGATAAAAAAATTTGGTTCAAAAGGGGAGAAAACAGGTTGGACTTATTTTGAAGTACCCGCTGATATAGCACAGGAACTTAAACCTGGCAACAAAAAGGAGTTTAAAGTAAAGGGCAAACTGGATAAATATACCATTAAGCGAACCTCTCTGATCCCAATGGGGGGAGGTGTTTTTATAATGGCCCTGAATGCGGAAATGCGTAAAGCCATTCGAAAGAAAGAAGGCGCCATGCTGGAGGTCCAGCTTACCGAGGATAAATCTGATTTCGTCTTTAATGCTGATTTTATCGAATGCCTGAAAGACGAACCACCTGCACATTCATTTTTTCAATCACTTACCGGATCACACCAACGCTATTTCAGCAAATGGATCGACAGTGCCAAAACGGATGCCACAAAGACCAAACGGATTGCGATGGCGGTGAATGCATTGGCGAAAGGCTGGGGATATCCTGAGATGATCAGGAACAGTCGATGAGTAGTTGACAGGTTGACAAGTTTACAAGTTGACAGGGAATCTCCTAAGAAAACCACCTTGTTAACCTGTCAACCAGTTAACTTATCAACTTACCTAAAGGGATTTGTGTACTTCATATCCGTTCCTACCGTCCGGTCAGTCAACGTTTTCAGAAAAGCCACCAATGCCGCTTTATCAGGTGCTGACAAATTCAGTAAACGCGGCTGGCCGTTGGGCAGTTTCATTTGTGGTGAAAGATTGGGATGATTTTTTACCCCGGTGCTGTAATGTTCCACTACTTCTTCCAGCGTCTTGAAGCGGCCATCATGCATATAAGGAGCGGTGAGTTCCACATTGCGGAGTGTGGTTACTTTGAATGTGGCATCCTGATTGGGGTTATTAGACACAGCACCGAATCCACGGTCCACGGTAGACATATCAATCCCATTGTTCTTTTCAGTGGGGGCTACAAAAGTTTCAGTACCATGACAGGCGGCACAACCATTGGCGGGAGTCAGGAATAATTCCTTGCCCCTGTTTTCCTGGGCTGTAAAATTGGCAAATACGGCATTCGGAGCCGGAGCCGGATTGGCAGGAAGGGTGGCGCGGCCCGCATCATATTTTGATTGATAAGAAACAATGGAACGAACAAACTGTGACAGGGCTTTAGCTATAAGGTCGCTATTGATGGTTTCGTTGCCAAAAGCTTTTTTAAATAAAGGCGGATAATAAGTCAGGGTACTGAGTTTGGTTTCCAGTGCCGGTAAGGTCATACCCATTTCCACCAGGTCCTGTATGGGAGCCACTACCTGTGCTTCCAGGGTGGCCGCCCGCTGATCCCAGAAAAAACTACCCGGGGTATAAAACCGGGCATTGATTAATGACATCGAGTTACGACCGGTTAAGCCACCATTGAATCCTTTGCTTTTAAAGGCGGTATCGGAAAAGCCCAATTCGGGTTTATGGCAAGAGGCGCAGGAGATTGTATTGTTGGCGGATAAATTTTTGTCATAGAAAAGTACCCGTCCTAAAGTGGCACCGTCATTGGTGATCGGGTTCGTGGCCGGGGTATTGATCTGTCCCTGGATGGGCGGTGAATTCAGGTAGCCCGGCAGGGAAATGTTTGCATAGTTGAATGGGTTGGCTGGAAGATTCAATACAGCCGCTACGGGATCATTGGCAGGTGTACTGGATTCTTTTTTACAGGCCAGGAATATAAAAAGGGTCAACAGCCCGGTAATCGCAAGCGTCTTTGGTCGGTACATGGTGGATCGATTGATGGTCGGGCTATGACACGGGGAAGGAGCACAGGTTTAATTTGCCTGTAAAAATATTTGCACGACCGGTCGTTATTTCTTCATTATCACCCGCATCAGTGAATCTTCTTCCGCTGTTTTCATCATAGTTACTGTATCTACCAGGCTGTTAGGTACAGTGGTCGATAACACATATTGTTTCAGTTTCCAATCATTGTTTAATTTAACGACAACACCCGACCCACGGCAGATTTTCATCTGAGTGTTGAGTAATTCATCAAACCAGGCCATGTTACCATCGGGGGCCATGTAAATATGGCGGTCAATAGCGGTAAAATTCCAGGCCTTGCCTTTATCGAAATAAGGCTTGGACCATTCCATGAACTGCTTTTTGTCCCAACGTTCCGTCGCATCTGTGCCGCAGAAAATACCGTCTTCCGTATAATAATTAAAGTAGGCATTGAAATCCGCCCGGGCCGCTGCACGGTTAAAGGAATCCAGCGTATTGCCGATTTCTTTGATGGAAGTCGTCGGATCGGAAACTGTGTTGGATTGCTGACAAGCGAAAAGGAGCAAGGACATTGCCAACGGAAATATGGTTTTTTTCATGTCCTGAAAATAAGAAAAAGGAGGGGTATTCCCATGTTTGTTTAATGGATACAATCTCATTGCTGACAACAACAGGGAGATCACCGCAAAACTTATTTTCCTTTTTTCATCTCCACCACCCAGATGCCTCGGAGTTCGTTCAGTTTGTAACCGGTGGCTTTATCACCCGGGTAGAGACGGTTGATAGTGGAAAGCGTGGCTGGTTTTATATCTGCTTTTATATCTCCATGGCATTGAAGACATAATTGTTCTGTCAGGATAGGATAATAGGCGGTGTAGATTTCAGTCGTTTCTTTCAATTGCGGTTTGGGTTTTTCATTCCTGGCGAGGGAAGCGTTGATTTCTTGTATATACGAAAGTTCATTCGCGGATGCAAGGTTCAACGGATTCCGGTTTCTTACGGCCACCCGTTTCAGGCGACTGCCCAACACCTTACTCATGCTGTCGGTGATCTGTATAGCCCGGGTGGAACAAAATTCAATGGCACCTTCTGTACCCTTATCCTGTATGGCTGTTACCAGGTACTTGCCCAATACAGCTTTGGTTTTCATCGCCATTTCCTGCCCGGCTTCCAAGGGATTTTTTAGTTGACTGGAAGTGTCGGTTGTAGCGGTGGGGATTCCCTTTTTTTTCTCCGTTGTTGAATCGCAGTTGGTCAGAAAGATGACCAAGGACAGGATGCTGAACAGCAGGATTGTTTTTTTCATGTCGCCGGTATTTAGAGTAGTGGTAATGGCTAAAGCTCGTATACTGCATAGAAAAGTTCAGTGCTTTTGGTCACTTAGCCTCCGCTTAATTCCAGTAAGTGCCATCCAGGCCCAACACGGTTCCCATAAATAACCCGATCAAAAAGACGATCAGGCAAAGGAAATAAGCCGCGGCTTTTATCCAACCGTTTTTCTTTCTCCAGGGCACCATAAAGGTATAGAAGAGCCCACCCATGGCTCCGGAAAAGGGAACGATTACGAATGGGCGGATCATCCATAGTTCATGCCATTCCGGGTTAGGTTCATCCGCATTAAAAAGAAAATGTCCAATAAGGGCTACACCGATCCCGGCGCCCAGCAATATGTTTTTAACCAGCGAAGGGGACTGGAATGTTTGTTTCAGGTACCTGAAAAGGATCATATGATTAGTTTATGAGATAAAAAGTACTTTGAAATACAAAGTA
>CAUJFR010000433.1 GCA_963169885.1 Bacteroidota bacterium | reverse complement strand
TTATGCGATGGGAGGAGCTTCCGCGTTGCTGATATTTTCCGTTGAGTACGGAATCCATTTTTCTTTCATGGTATCATAAATCTCACATATCCCTTCACCTGTCTCAAGTTTGTAATCAAACTTGGGAAAATTCATCACAATATAACCCGGGTAATAATAGTCCAGCCGGCGTTCCACAGACTCTTTGAGTTTGAGCAAAATCAGCCGTTTACCCAGACTGTATTTTTTATAGGCCGGGTCATACAGGTTTATAATGCCCATCATACTTTTTTCTCCCTTGTCAAATATCCCTGCAGCGATCAGTTTACCCTGATCACGGATTTCAATGATCCAACTGTCATAGGCAGGCGCTTCTTCCGAACTGATAAAGCAAAGGGAGAACAGGTTTTCACGCAGCGTAGGACTGATTTCAAAATCCAGATCAGTGCTATATAGCAGATAAAGTGCTTCCAATTCTTCAGTAATCTGTAGCGGGGTAGTGGTCACGGTGAAGCCTGGTGGCAGTTTCAGGAGTTTTTCCTGTTTTTTAGAAATCCGGAAAAGGTCCATCCGGTAGCGCAACCAGAATACCCGGTAATATTTTTCTTCTTTAAACAGATAATCCGTGGTGAATATAATCTGCCCCATCCGGTACCAGCCCATGGCCAGGTACTCATCCAGAATGACGCCGGTTATACGGGGGAGTATGTGGAGGTCTTTGAACATTTGAGTGAGATAGTAAAAGCATTTTTTATTTAATACTATTAGGTTGCGCTAAGATAATCATCCGCTAACTTTTCCGTAATACAAGCTTAACACCCGCATTCCTTTTTCTGCGATTCTAAGGGATAAGTTTGCTGTTCAGACTTTCGATGCCTGCCATACACGTTTTGTAAGGTAATTGCGGTGCAATCCTGTTGCGGCCCTGCCTTGCTAACATAATAATATATCAAATTTAAAAACTAACAATCAGCTTATGAAAAAAGCAGCATTTGTGCTTATTATGATCTGGGCTTTTGTCGCCCAGGTAGTTGCACAGGAAAATCCATCCGCAGGGGGTGTGGTAAAATCGGAGAACGGCGATCCTGTCGAGGGAGCGAATGTAAGAGCTGAAAGTGTGGCCAAAAAGGGCGGTTCGCTCGCAGTAACTGGCAAAAACGGATCATTTTCTTTTTCTTCCCTTCCGGCCGGTACTTACCGGTTTGTTTTTACACATGTCAGTTATAGTGAAAAAATACTCGAAGGATATACCTATGACGGAACCACTGCTATCCAACTGAATGTAACAATGACTCCTGCTGCGGTGACTAATGAAGAAGTCCTGCTTGTCGGATATGGACGGGCTGCGAAAAGAGACCTGACCGGTTCTGCTAAATCAGTGAAGAGTGCTGCTTTTAATAAGGGGATCATCAATTCGCCGGAAGAGCTATTACAAGGAAAAATTTCAGGAGTGAATGTTACATCGGCTTCAGGTGAACCCGGCGGTCTGCAAAGTATCACGGTCAGGGGCCCCGGCGGAATTCGAACCGGTTCCACCCCTTTATTTGTGGTGGATGGACTGGCCTTAGACAATGCCTCATCCGGTGGTGCAACGAACCCTTTGAGTTTTCTTAATCCTCAGGATATTGAATCTATAGATGTTTTAAAAGATGCATCAGCA
The DNA here is from genome assembly GCA_963169885.1 of Bacteroidota bacterium. Taxonomy (GTDB): domain Bacteria; phylum Bacteroidota; class Bacteroidia; order Chitinophagales; family Chitinophagaceae; genus JJ008. The sequence continues at coordinate 3,646 of CAUJFR010000433.1, read as the reverse complement.
ACGGCTATTTACGGCTCAAGAGGTGCCAATGGGGTCATATTGATTACTACTCGAAAGGGAAAGGCAGGAACTTCCAGCCTGAACTATTCAGTAAGCACGGGCGTCAGTACCCTCGCTAATGCGCTACCCGTTTTTAATGCGGCTGACTATAAAAGGGAAGTGGTGGCATTGGGTGGGGTATTAGAAGATTTTAAAGGATCTACCGACTGGCAGAAGGAAATCACCCGCAGTGCCTTTACCCAAAATCATAATGTATCATTATCAGGCGGTGCAGGCAAACTTTCCTATTATGGCTCATTAGGCATGCAGCTTCAGGAAGGCATTATTAAAGGCAATGACCTTAAGCGATATACCGGTCGACTGAATGTTACCCAGAAATTACTGGATGACCGTCTCGTCGTGGATTTTAATATGAACGCCACCAATACGGTGAATAATCGTCCAGATATTGGAGGCCTCATTGGCGGGGCACTTTCCACCAACCCTACCATCCCTGCATATGATTCTGCGGGAAATCCTTTCCGTTTTCAAAATGGAATTAATCCTTTGACTTTACTGAAACTGGAAAAAGATATTACCACCATCAACCGCTTTTTGGGAAATATCAGCGCTTCACTTAATGTGACAAAGGGACTCGTATATAAAATCAATTTTGGTGTGGATAATTCAACGGCTGCCCGCGATATTGAATCCTTGCCTAATACGATACCGCTGCGTCTTGGTCGCCTGGTGACAATTAATACATTTAACCGGAATTACCTGATTGAAAATTATCTTACTTATTCAGGTGCTAAAGGCGAGCACCGTTATACAGTACTGGCTGGTCATTCCTATCAGAAATTCTTTACCCAGGGCAGAAGTTCCAGTATCAATAATTTTCCCATCTCTGGTGTGGAACCTATTTATAATCCCGGTATCGGACAAGAACTTACCTTGGCGAATAACCGTCCTTCAGGATATGCGGTGATTAACGAACTGCAATCATTCTTTGGGCGGGTGAATTACCAGTATCGTGGCAAGTTTCTCTTTACCGCTATATTCAGGGCCGATGGATCTACCAAATTCGGCGATAATAATAAATATGGTTATTTCCCCTCTTTCTCAGGTGCCTGGGTGATCTCCAAAGAAAAATTTATGCAAAACTCGATCTTCACAGATCTTAAATTGCGGGCAGGCTGGGGGAAAACCGGTAACCAGGAAATTCCTCCAAAAAGAACACAGGCTTTGTTTACAGCAGCTGTATCAGGCACTACCAGTTACCCGATCTTTGGTACTGGGACCTTTCCTGCCGGTATTACTTATACCCGACTTGCCAATCCTGATCTTCAATGGGAGGTTTCAACACAAACAGATATCGGGGTGGATTTTGAACTCTTAAAAGGCAAGCTTTCCGGTACTGTAGATTATTTCCGTAAAGTAACCAACAATGTATTGCTTCAGTTTATTCCGGCTGATCCGATCCAACCGGCTCCTGAAGTGTGGATCAATGTAGAGGATATGAATATTATCAATAAAGGGGTAGAGCTGGACCTGAATTACCGGCACGTATCAAAAACCGGTCTTTCCTACTCTATTGGAGGTAACATTACATTCATCGATAACGTGGTGAAGAACTCTCCTTATTCTGTGATTCCTTCAGGTTCAGCTTCAGGGTCCGGACTTACATCGGCAACCATCAATGGGTATATCAATAATCAACCGATCGGCACTTTCTATCTGCAGAAATTTATCGGATTTACTTCTGCTGGTCTGAGCCAGTATGAAGATGTGAATAAAGATGGTATTGTGAATGATAAAGACCGGGTGGCGATGGGCTCTGCTTTACCAACCCGTACGTTTAACTTTTATGGCACTATCGGCTATAAGGGGGTTGATTTGTCTGCCGGATTTAACGGAGTATCTGGAAATAAGATCTACGACAATACCGCGAATTCCGGTTTTTATAAACTGAATCTTTCCCGCGGAGTGAATACTACTCCGGAAGCCATCCAGTATGCTGCAGAAGCCACCACCAATGCCGCCCCGGTATCTTCCCGTTTCCTGAAAGAGGGTAAGTATTTCCGGTTCAATAACCTGATCCTTGGCTATACGTTTAATACCAAGGCCATGGGTATTGATAAATATGTATCAGGTATGCGTCTCTCCCTGACCGGTCAGAACCTTTTTGTCAGCACAGCTTACAACGGATATGACCCTGAAGTAAATACGGATCGCACTATAGATGGCGTGGCTTCCTATGGCATCGATTATCTCTCGTATCCCAAGGCAAGGTCCTTTGTCCTTGGTTTTAACATTACCTTTTAAAGTAACAGAAATGTATATGAAAAATGTAACCTTTAAACTCCTGGCTGTTTGCCTGCTGTTCATAGCCGGATGTACTAAACTAAATGAGGAAGTATTGGATGAATCATCCTCTGGTGGAAATACGGATAAAGAAAAGGCAGATGGCATAATCGCTCCTGTCTATGCGTTATTGCCCAACATATTTACACATACCAACTATTTCGCTTTGCAGGAAATTTCCACAGATGAAGCTATCCTGCCTTACCGGGGTGGCACGGATTGGGGTGATAACGGCATTTATATTGCCATGCATACCCATAATTTCACAACGACCGATCCGAATATCCGTACGACATGGAACCTGTTGGCACAATCCATTTCAAGGTCCATTACTGCCATTGCTTCATTGCCCGGCTTGAATGATCCCAATGCTCCCATTTACCTTGCAGAGGCCAGGGCCATGCGGGCTTACTATTCCATGGTCACGCTCGATCTTTTCGGGTTGATCTTTGTAAAAGACGATCCAAACGGATTCTCTGAAATTCTTCGGGGTGATGCGGCTGTTACCTATATTAAGAATGAATTACTGGCGGCAGAAGTGGTATTGCCAACTACAAGCATTACCCATGGCCGGATGTCTAAATCGGCCGTGTGGGGTCTGTTGGCCCGTTTGCACCTCAACAGGGCAGTATATAAAGATGTGTATGCCTCCACGTTCACGTTTGCAACAGAAGATATGGATAAAGTGATCGAATACACTGATAAAATCATTGCCACCGGACAATACCAGTTTTCTCCGGAGTACTTTAATATTTTCAATGATAATAATGACTCCAATAAAGAGATCATATTTGCCGTAGATCAGCGGGCTGAGCTGAATGGTCATAATCGCCTCGCTTATTTTTCCCTTTCAGGCGATATGTTTCCCCTGCCACAATATGTGGGTGCCAATGGAACAGACGGACCAGCCATCACGTCTGATTTCTACCGTACCTGGGTGAATGCCTATGGAGCCGTGGATCCTGCAGCGGCGGATGCCCGTTTTTATAAAGAGAACCTGACGATTTATTCCAATGCGAATGACACTTGTGTTCCGGCCGCTAATTTCAATATCAACCGCGGGATACTCCGTGGCCCGCAATATGGCCTGATCCGCAAAAACGGTGTGTTTCTGAAATGCGCCAGCGGGGATATGAAAGTGGGTAAATTATATCATGATACCCGTAACCGTCCGACATTGCCAGTGGATTTTACCGAGCAGGTGGATTATACCGTTGCCGGCAGCAATTATCCTACCGGCTACCGGGTCGAAAAATATGAATTCAGCCGGAAGTCAGTCAGTGGCAGAAATTTCGGAGAAGCC
>CAUJFR010000432.1 GCA_963169885.1 Bacteroidota bacterium | reverse complement strand
GTTGAAAAAGCGATCGCCCGATGCCGGATCTGCTTTATCCAAACCGAGGTCCCCGGCAATCCACTCTCTTTCCTTCTCATCAAACGCATTTTTCAATTGCGCATTTTCAGTGTCACCTGTTTTCCGGCCCATCCAGTTTTTGCGGAAATTTTCTGCAAAATATTTAACCAGAACGGAGTTGTCTTTTTTAATACCGCCTTCCACTTCATTTCCACTGGCATCTGTTTCTGTAAAAAGAACATTCAATACATTTTCTTCAGACTGAACAGTTTCTTCATCCTTCATATTCCCATACCGGTTCTGCAGGCGGTTGATCTCGTTGTCAATCATTTCATCGGTCACCGTTACCACATAGCGAGTGGTTTTCACAGTACCCAGGTCAGGCAGATTAAAAGCGGGTTTCATTCCCACTTCAAAATGAAAAGTATAGTCAAGCGGATTATTAACGTCCAGCTGGCTTAAGTCGTCATTCAGGGGAAGGGGTTGGGCAAAAATATCCAGCTTTTCATTTTGCAGGTAACCGATCAGTTCGCGGTCCACTGATTTCAGTACTTCATCTGTAAACAGAGAAGGACCGTACATTTTTTTGATCAGCCCGGCAGGCACCATGCCTTTCCGGAAACCGGGAATATTTGCTTTTTTGCTATATTCTTTCAGCGCTTTTTCAAACGTTGGAAGGTAATCTGTCTTTTCAAGTTTCACCGTCAGCTTCTCATGGAGCTGGCCGATGTTTTCTTTGCTTACTGTAGCCATTTTTGTTATGTTAATAAGTTAACAAGCTGACAGGTTGATAAGTCAGGCTCCTTACTTGTTAACCTGTCAACTTTTCAACCTATCAACTTCTACTAGTCCGGATGGAGGGACTCGAACCCCCACACCTTGCGGCATCAGATCCTAAGTCTGACGTGTCTACCAATTTCACCACATCCGGGGAGAACTAAATTCCAAGAAACAAGAACCAAGATGCCAAAGAAAAATCAAGAAACGAGATCCAAATAAGTATCAAAACTGTTCCTCAGTATGCTTCCTGAATCATTGGAATGATCACTACCTAATAGGAATTAAGAATTACCAAATCCGATTTTCCGCCTCATTCGAAACCTGATTGATTCCTCTTCTTTCTCCAACCTCCAACTCTCCAACCTCCAACTCTCGAACTCTTCAACCTCGAACCTCGAACTCTTCAACCTCGAACCTCGAACTCTTTCCTAAAGGGCTGCAAAGGTAGGGCATTTTAGCCAATGGGAAGGACTCTAAGCAGGACATAATTTCAGTCATTTTTTGGGGTCTGAAACCCTTTTTTGCTTATTTAAAAAAAAAACGATACGTTTGATTGCTTGCCGCGATGAATCCATCCGGTGAAATACTACTGAAGGCTCGGTCTTCTCCCTTTAAAATTTGAATCCTGGAATAACTGGTGTGTAAACCCACACCTAACCGATTACTGCAACCAAACTATCTGTAAATGAGAAAGTTCTGTCTACTCCTGCTGGGGTACATGGCCAGTTTTTGTACTTTTGGCCAGAACCCCGCCACCACTTTTACCATTCAAAACCGCCAGATTCAGCTGCCCTGTGGTACCAGCTGTACCAGCATTAGTGCCCAGGTGCCTCATATCAAAGAGACCAATGATTATGTGGTGACTACCCCGGTCTATATGCCTTTTGCGTATATGACACCTGGTGGAATTGATGTAACAACCCTGATCAACGGGTCGTTTTATGACGACCAGTGGACTTCCAAAATTCCGGTCACTTTCCCGTTTTGCTATTACGGCATTACTTACCCAACCTTGCTGATCGGAACAAATTCAGCGATCACCTTTGATACCACCCGGGCTTCTACCAACAGTGGTTATTCGATCAGTTCCACAAATGGAGCAATTCCACGGACCAATTATGCTCCCTCAATGATCTTTGGCCCCTACCATGATATCGATATCGATGAACCCTCTGTCAATAAGCGGATTGAATACCGGATTGAGGGGACTGCTCCGAAAAGAAGGTTTATCGTCAGTTATAATGAAGTGCCTTATTTCGGCTCAGCCTGTTCCGGCAATATTGCCACCCATATGCTGGTGATGTATGAAGGCACCGGAATTGTGGAAGTTTATATCAAAGACAAGCCTTATTGTACCGGCTGGAACAGCGGGATGACTATCCTCGGTATGCAGGATCATACCCGTACAGCTGCCGTGGCTCCATTTGGCAAAAATGCCACTCAATGGGGAACCACCGGTATGGATTCCTGCTGGCGTTTCACCCCCAGTGGAGGAACCTCCCGGTTAAAGTCGGCCCAGATACTGGTGAATGGAACCGTGGTTGGAAATGCCGACACCAGCACCTTGTCACCAGGTATCCTTAATCTGAACTTCCCGAATGTATGCCCGACGGCCGACAGCACTGCTTTTGAGATTCGCGTGACGTATGGTCAATGTAACAGTACCGCCAACGATGTGGTATTTTCAGATACCGTATATGTAAAACGCGAACTGGCACCGGCACTGAGTTTTACTAAAACCGATGCTACCTGTACAAGTACAGGCAGTATCACGATCACAGCCACGGGCGGTGGTGCAACGGCAAAAGAATACAGTATCAACAACGGTTCCAGTTATCAGGCAGGCAATCTTTTTTCAAACCTGGCACCAGGTACGTATACCCTGAAAGTAAGAAATGTGGGTTCATCCTGTGCTTCTGAATCCCAGACAGCAACCATTGTACTGAATGACAACCTTACACTTAATGCAGGTAGTGGCGGGACAATCTGTTTTGGCGCATCTTTTACTCCGGCCATTACAAGCAATGCAGCATCCTATACCTGGACACCGGCAGCGGGTGTAAGCAGTACGGCAACGGCCAATCCAATACTGACACCACAAAGCACCACCACTTATACCGTTACCGGTACATTAGGTACCTGTACCAAACAAGCAACCCTTACAGTAACTGTTGTACCGGGTGCTGTAGCCAATGCAGGAGCCGATGCCATTGTAATTGCCGGTGACAGCTATCAGATTCAGGCTACCGGTTCCAATGGAACCTATCTCTGGACACCATCCACCGGATTAAGTTCGTCCACAGTATTGGCGCCCAAAGCCACGCCAGCCGGGACTACCACCTATAGTCTGCAGGTGACCACCCCGCAGGGATGTATTGCTACAGATGATCTTACGGTAACAGTGATTCCTTATTGTATTAAACCCATGAATGCCTTTACGCCAAACGGGGATGGGATCAACGACCGCTGGCTTATTACCAATGGCAGTTGCCTCAGCAAAGCCAAAGCTCAGGTGTTTAACCGTTATGGAGCCAAAGTGTTTGAGTCAGGCGACTATAAAAATACCTGGGAAGGAATGTATGAAGGCAAACCATTGCCCGACGGCACCTATTATTATGTGATTACGTATACACTTTTAAATGGCCGTACAGAATACCTCAAAGGCAATGTGACCATTCTGCGATAACCTTATAATTGAAATTGTATGAAAAGAATTTTAATACTCTGTTTTTTTGTAGCTGCCGCAACTACCGTTTCGGCCCAGCAGCTGATGACCGCATCATTGTATGATCAGCATGGTCATTTATTCAATCCTGCCACAGCTGGTATTCGCAAAAGCGGTACCATCGGCGCTTCTTACCGTTCCATGTGGGAAGGGATTGATGGTGGTCCCCAAACCACCCTTTTATTCGGATCCGGTTTTTTACAACAAGCCCGGATCGGAATCGGTGGTTATCTCTATAGTGATGTGACAGGGCCTACCCGGCGTACCGGATTACAGACCGCCTATGCCTATCATATACCGTTAAATAATGACGCCGGTTTCTCTATCGGACTCGAGGCCCGTTTTCAGCAGTTTTCCATTGACAAGGGCAAACTCCAGGAATCATTGGGGAATGACCCGGTAATGGGTACTTCAGAGAACCGGATTAAAGGGGATGCAGGACTCGGGCTGGCCTATACCAGCCGTAAATTTCAGGCAGGCCTTTCCGTTAGTCAGTTGGTGCAGTCCAAACTGGATGTATATACCGGCAACCTCTCCCGCAATGAAGAAGCCCGTCTTTACCGCCATTTTTACCTGCATGGTCAGTATAGCTGGCATGTGGATGGTGTTACAAAGATCATCCCCAATTTCCTGATGATCTACCTGCCCAATGCTCCCACTGAATTCCAGGCCGGAGCCCGCATTGAGCACAACGATATTTTCTGGTGGGGACTCGCTATGCGTTCACGCCAGAGCTGGATGCTCACAGCCGGGGTGAAGCTGCAGAAGAAGTTTAACATCGGGTATTGTTTTGATATCTACAGCAGCCCGCTGAGTGTTTACGATAAAGGCGCCAATGCCCACGAGATCATGCTGCGGTATGATTTTCTGAAGTGAAGGGAGTGCAGCAGTCAGCAAACAAATCAGCCCGGCATTCCTGCCGGGCTGATTTGTATTGGGAGAAGTAGAACGAATAATGCTGGAGGGGTTGATGAAAAAAGGCCCCCAATTAATTTCTTTGTTTCGATTTCATTAAAAACAGGTCGTGATAAATAAT
>CAUJFR010000431.1 GCA_963169885.1 Bacteroidota bacterium | reverse complement strand
ATTCCGGCCCTGAATTTATGGCCTACTGATGTTACAATGATGCGGTCGTGTTTGCCATATAAGAGACGGACAGGCGTATGGTGCTCGCAAATCTGTTTTTTAATCAGGGATAAATCAGGTTTTAATTTTCTTAATTGTGTCCAGCGCAGATACAGGGAATGCCTGACAGAGTCATCACTGATATAATGATTTACGAATTTAAAAATACTGTGGTTAACCAGGTTGAGTTTCTTCATGAGTTTTAACAGGCCAAAGAACCAGTAAGGCTTTTTCATCGTTAAAGCGAAAAGTTGGTTCCCGGTCCATGTTTGGGTGGCAAACCAGTACCAGCCATTCACTTTTAAGCCATCGGGGGCAATCAGTACCAGTTTTTCGATTCGTTCGGGGTCTGATTGATAACAGGAAAGGGCCAGTCGGCCGCCGAGGCTGAAACCTGTAAGTATATACGGGATATGGTTGCTGCCTGAGGTAACCTGTATAATGCTTTCGATAATGGAGTTGAGATCATCGGCGTACAGGGGCTCTTTTTCCCGCCATTCTGTTTGTCCATGAAAGGGAAGATCAATCGCAATAATGGTAAAAGAGAGTTTGTCTGCATAGTGCTGCAGGAATTCAAATTTTTTCGCGGATTCTCCATACCCATGCAGGCAAACCATTGTTTTTTCGCCTTGCCCTTCTACGGTGAAATGAATGGAAGAAGACCTGTACGTTATTACCTGTTGTTTCATTTTATCAGGTATTGAAGATACAGGTCTTCTTTCAGTCTTACGGTTATGCTGTCAGAAAATCAACGGATAAAAGCCTTTGAACAGGATTTTCCATTTTCGTCAGTCAGCGTAATAAAGTATAAACCTGAACTGGTCATTGTTAAAGGAATGTTCAGGGTCGTATAGGGAGCTGTTATAGTATACGTGAATTGGTCTGTAATCACACCGAGGGTGTTACGTATACTGATCTGTGTTTTTTGTGATTTCCGGCAATGTATTTCGAGAACCAGTGCGTTAAAACCGGTATTCAGGTAAAGTTTATCAATTGTAATTTCCCTTTCCTCAAAAATTACAGCCATAACCGGGGAATAACATACCCTATTGTTTTCAGTTATTTTAATCCGGTATAGGTTTTTTCCGATAGCCGGTTGTTCATCGGTCCAGGTATAACTTACCTGGCCACTGCCTGCCTGTGCCTGCCTGGTATGGAGAGTAGAAAAATGTTGTCCGTCCGTACTTCGTTCAACCTGGTAAATGGTAAATGCTTCTTCTGCTTCCACCTGCCAGCTGAGCCGGGTTTGTGTACCATGCTTTTGTGCCAGAAAGGTTTTAAAAATCACGGGGAGCAGTATGTTGGGGCTAAATATGTTTTTGTCCCTTGCTTCCTGGAAAATCACCTGGTGTCCCTGATTGTTGAGGTGGTAGTCGGCATCCGGAAAACCGATATGCCGGACTTCATCTTTAAGTAAATACTGGCCGTCATTGGTTACCAGGTCATCCCAGAAATTAATGGCATAATTTCCAAAATTTAAAAGAATTGAATCCTTTAGTGTCCGCAGTGAATCCCGCTGGGCAAAGGGGAGGTCATTCCGGGGTTGTGAGGTGCAGATATAACACTGGATGCCGGTTGTGCCATTGGACAAAATGTATGAATACAGGTATCGAAGGTTGTCCATGACTTCTTTTTTTGTAAATCCGGATGCCACATCATTGTTTGGTAAATTAATGATGACAATATCAGGGGCCAGACTTAATGCCTGGTCCACATTGTATCCTGGAATATGCGGTGGCCGCCCGGGGGGAGGGGTAAAGCTGCCGGGCATCTGATTATAGGTAACATAACCATAACCCCCAACCAGGAGAAAGCTGGTATCCACCCCATCGGTTGCATTGTTCTGGTAATGCGTCCGCATCCGGCCAACCCAGCTTAATGCAGAAGAAGTGGCTGCTGAACCCATGGCGGTGGATGAACCCATTACGACCACCTTTTTCTGCGCTGAGAGAGGTGATTGCAGGGACGTGCAGAATAATACCAGTAACAGGCAGAAACATGTTTTATTCATATAACAATTTTTGGGTAGTATTCAGGGACGGAGAAAGCCAGCAATCAGAGTCTGCCCCGGGCGGGACACATTAAAATTAAAAGGTATGGATTTAAGAAATTTAAGTACATATACTTAGTTGTTCACAAAAAAGAAACAGTTAAGGTTTTTCCGGAATGAGGATTTTTCATATATTTGAATAGTTGCACAAACAACTATATGCCAAACAACCAATTTAAACGAGGCGAGCTGTACAGCTTTATCACTGGTAAAGCGTCAACCGCCATCGCCCGCAGACTGCAGAAAAAATTTAATACGGCCGGACTGAATATCACGATCGAGCAATGGAGTCTATTGTATCATTTATGGAAACAGGAGGGAATCAGTCAGCAGGAATTATGTAATGCCACTTTCCGGGATAAGCCCAGTATCACCCGCCTGGTGGACAACCTGGAGAAACTAAACCTGGTCAAAAGGGTGGCTTCGGAAAGTGACCGCCGGATCAATCTGATTTACCTGACCAAACAGGCCCAGAAACTGCAGGAAGATACCATGGCACTGGCAGAGGAAACGCTGAATGAAGCATTGGAAACAGTGCCTGCTGATAAAGTGGATATCTGTAAGGAAGTTTTACAGATCGTATATGACAACCTGAAATAAGCCCAACCATTTTAAATATATAACTTCTAAAACGCCTCATTATGAGTACCGCAACAGAAACAAGGAAAGCACTGAAAGGTGGCGAATGGCTGATCAAAGAATCTACTCCCGCTGACACATTTACCGCGGAAGGATTCACCGAAGAACAACTGATGATCCGGGATATGTGTAATCAGTTCCTGGATGCAGAAGTGTATCCCAATTTAGACCGTATCGACTCATTGGAACAAGGACTCATGAAATCACTGGTGACCAAGGCAGGTGATCAGGGATTACTGGCAACCTCTTTTCCGGAAGAGTATGGCGGACTCGGGAAAGATTTTGTCACATCCACGATTATCAACGAGTACCTCGGTGCGGGTCACTCTTTTTCCGTTGCCATCGCCGCACATACGGGTATTGGTACCTTACCGATTCTCTATTTTGGTACGCCGGAACAAAAAGAAAAATATATCCCCAAACTCATTACCGGTGAATGGGCCGGTGCTTACGGCCTGACCGAACCCAACAGTGGTAGTGATGCCCTGGGTGCCAAGACTACGGCCAAACTGAGTGAAGATGGAAAATATTATATCCTGAATGGTCAGAAATGCTGGATCACCAATGGTGGATTTGCCCAGGTGTACACCGTTTTTGCCAAAGTGGATGGTGATAAATTCACCGGATTCATTGTGGACCGCGGAACCGAAGGATTTACCCAGGGTCCGGAAGAAAAAAAGATGGGCATCAAGGGTTCTTCCACTGTACAGTTATATTTCCAGGATTGTAAAGTGCCGGTGGAAAATCTGCTCGGTGAAGTAGGAAAAGGACACCGGATTGCGTTTAATATCCTGAACATCGGACGGTTGAAACTTTGTGCTGCGGCCATCGGTGGTGCCCGTAAATCACTCAGCGGAACCGTTGAATATGGAAAAACCCGGGAACAGTTCAAACAGCCTATTTCCAATTTCGGTGCCATCAAACATAAGCTGGCTGAAATGGCCATTCGTATTTATGTGGCTGAATCAGCGCTCTATCGTACTGCCAAATGGATTGATGAAAAAGAGCATGAACTGCTGGCCTCCGGCAAACCCTTCAGTGAAGCCCTGCTTGGGGGTGCCGAAGAATATGCCATTGAATGTGCCATGCTGAAAGTATATGGCAGTGAAGTACTCGATTATGTAGTGGACGAAGGCGTTCAGGTACATGGAGGAAATGGTTTCAGTGCGGAGTACAATGCCTCCCGCGCCTACCGCGACTCCCGGATCAACCGGATCTATGAAGGCACCAATGAGATCAATCGTCTCCTTATTCTTGATATGACCCTGAAAAGAGCTATGGGTGGTCGTCTCGACCTGATGGGTCCGGCCATGGGTGTACAGAAAGAGTTGATGAGTATTCCCGATTGCAGCGAGGATGATACCCCGTTTGCTTCAGAGCGCAAGCTGATTGCCAACCTGAAGAAAGCGATCCTGATGGCATCGGGTGCTGCGGTGCAGAAACTGATGATGAAGATTGAAAACGAACAGGAAATCCTGATGAATATTTCCGATATGGCCATTGAAACCTTCAATGCGGAAAGTGTGCTGCTGCGGGTGATGAAAATGGTGGAAGAAAAAGGGGAAGCGAACAGCCAGGTTTATCTGGATATGATGCGTACTTACCTCTATGATGCAGCCGACCGTGTGAACAAATCAGGGAAAGATGCGATTAATTCATTTTCAGACGGGGATGAACAGAAGATGATCCTGATCGGATTGAAACGGTTTACCAAAGCGGAACCTTTTAATACAAAGGATGCCCGCCGCCGGATCGCAGATCAGATGATTGCTGCCGGGAAGTACTGCTTCTAATTCCACTGTTCCCGGTCAAAATCCAACATGGCTGTTCTTAACGGGACAGCCCTTTTTGTTTCTGTATAAAGGCTGGAAAGTTCCTTCCGGGTCACCATTAACTCTTTCAGTTTGCGGATTCTCTTTTGTTCCACCACCAGACCGATACACATCAGGAAGGCAGAAAGGGAAGTGGAGATAAAGAATACCAGGAATGTATCATTCACATATTGCTCGTTGGGCACACCATTGGCATCGTTTTGTGCTTTAAAAACATAGTACATCAGGTATATGAAGAAATAACAGCCATATCCAAACAGCAGGGAAGTAACGATTAGTGCTTTTCCCGTGGCTTTCCGGTTTTCAATAGCCTGTTTGGTATGACGGATAAAGAAGAACAAACAAAGGCCGCATACAATCAACAGCCCTGGACCGATAATGATCGTGATCGCATCCAGGTTAAAGCCAACGATACTGATTACAATAGCTTCAAACAGGATGAAGCTGACAGCCACCAGTTTTAACCGCTGGGTAAATATTTTTGAAGGACTGAAATAGGAAAGAAACAGGATCAGCATGGGTGCATCGGCCAGGTTGTTGATAAAACCCCAGTTCTGTTCAACGGTGAAACTGACCGGAATATACTTTTCGGTAATCAGGTTATAGGCCAGTACGGAGCAGTAATATAACAGCAGTATGGGGAAGCTCCGGTAACGGGCGAGTCCCAGGGTAAGGATTAATAATATCGGGCCAGCTAATACAAAGGATGAAACAAGGCCCATGATTGAATACCAGTTCATGTCAATAGGTTTTTCCAGGATAAGGTCAACAATACCGGTTCAGGTATTGAATTATTCTGCAATATTAACGGCCAATTGATATATATAGTGCTTAAATAGAAGAGTTTACATGAAAATTCAGTAAAACTGTGTTACCCGTCCGTATTAATACGGCGCACCTGGAAAAAGGGTTTTTATCCTATCTTTCTGGTATGTTACGATTTTTCCGTTTAAGCCTG
>CAUJFR010000430.1 GCA_963169885.1 Bacteroidota bacterium | reverse complement strand
AATAAAAAAGAAGCCATAAAGCACTTCAATATAAATAAGGGCTTTATGTACCTGGTTTCCTTCCCTGACCAAGAAGTTTTCCCTGCTGTTTTCCTGATCAGCAGGAATGCCATCTACGTTCAGCAGGTTTTTAAAAGAAGTGAAAAAGTGCATAACTATCCTGGTATTTTATTTTTTCTTACGGAGGCTAAAGTTATCTCTCGTTATTGAAAAAAAAACTGATTTTCAGATACTCAGGTACTTATTTTCAGCTAAGTAAATATTTATTTCTAGTTTGCAGGATCTGTTTTTTCTGAAGTTTGTTTGACAGGTTTCGGGTTTTTGGGTTTCCTGGATGGCAACGGCTGTTTTTTACTTATCTGGATCACTTTTCTGAGTACTTCCCTGACTGGTGCGCCGATTCCCAGTCGTTGTGCGTTGGTGAACGCCGGAATTGCCTGTTGTCCGGTGGGATCAAAGACCAGGTATTCGCCATTGTATTTATTGGCTGTATCCAGTAAATCGCCGGGTACATACAACTGGATCTTTACTTTCTGATAACTGGCCGGGAAGTACCGGATATAATAGGCTTCTTTTTGTTTATACCATTGATCATAGCTTACTCCTTTCCGGATAACCCGGGAAGGTTCACGAAGCACCGCAATCTTTTCGTATGCTTCATAAGTGGATGAGCCCAGTTCTAACAATCCTCTCAGGTCGCCTTGTACCAGTCCGCTGTTGCGGGAAATATCTTTCAGCAAACCGGCAACACCCCCTTTCAGCTGGAAAATCTGTGAAGGAGTCAACAGCCGCGTTGCGTCGGAGCGCACTTCGTATGATAGTTTATCGAAATCCGCACCACTTACCACCGACCATAAGAGGAGCTGGATATTCCGTTGGGGTATTTCGGCTTTGTATCTGGAGTTTAATAAAACAGATTCAACAATCTCTTTTCGTTTACCGGTTACTGGTCCCTGCAGGTATGCGTCGCCCGGGCGGGGATCCGGTGTTCCGGGTTGCAGGCAATAGGTTTTGAACTCCGCTTCATAAAAACCAGGGGCCAGTACAAATCCGCCATCTTGTGTTTGTGGCAATTCCATTAATGAACAGGCGCTATCCGAAGCTGCAGGTAGAAAGCGGCCGGCATTAGTTTCTGGGATAACGGGCGAATTTACCGTTTTGGGTGATTTACTGCTCCGGCAGGCAGGGAGCAGGGCAATGGCCATCAGCAGTACAGACAGAGTTTGCTTCATGGTTAGGGTTGTTACGGATAGTTACAAGATCGTAAGAAAATGACCGGTATGCAAGCAATGAAGGGGTAAATAAATGTTAAGGCGGGGTTTGGATGAAGGGTGACCGCTGTCGGGGGCCTTCTTAGATGAGTGAAGCTAAAAATTGTACTGCTTGTCGATTTACGGGATCCCGTTCGTCCCTGTAATTCGGGATTCGTACTTCTTACTTCTTATCTGTACTTTGTATTTATTGTTTTACTTCCACTGGTGCCACCTCTGTTTCCGTTTCTGCCGTTTGCAGGGGGTAGGTATTCACAGAAGTTATTTTGCCCTGGAGATCGTATTCAGTCACCGTACGTTTTTTGTTTCTTTCCACTTCCTTTTTCCTGATTTTTTTACCATCATAGTAAGTGTAGGTCACGATATCATTAAAGCGCCCGGTGTCATCTGTGAAGTGAACGATACCTTTCGGGTCCCAGACGGTGCTCAGGTTTTTCAGAATGGTTTTAGTAGTCAGAATGTCTTTTTCAAATTCACTGGTTTCGATCTGCTTCAGGGTCCAGTTGTATTGGACGAGCTGGTATAGCTTTCCGGAAGGATCCATTTTCTTTTCAAGGTAGTGGGGGATCAATTCGCTGACGAGGATACCATCCACATATTTATAGCGGGCATAGGCGTTATAAGGACCTTTTGTAAAACTGAGGATCAGCCGCCGCCCCTTCTGGCCATATTCTTTTTCCACCCGGACTGATTTTAATTCCGGATTCCATTTATTTTTTTTAGGATCATACAGGAGTACGGTAACGGTGGAGTCGAACGCTTCTGTGTGTATCGTGCCGTTGATGATAAAGTATTCCCGGCTCACAAGCCCGTTTATATAGACCACTTCCCGGTAAATGGCCTGATCAGTAAAATTTTTATAGGAGCCGTTCAGGTATCCGGAGTCGCCTACCTGGAACAGGGTGTAACGGTTGCTGCCGCTTGTTTTATAATGACCGGCAGGTAACAAGGTGCTATCAGCTGTACGCGTTACCCGCAATTTGCCGGGGATAGTAAGGGTGGGTCTGAAGTATACATCCGTTTCTTTGAGTTCGGTAACGGGCTGGGCATTGGACTGTAATCCGCAGCAGAGGATAAAAAGGAATAAGGCTGATTTCATATCAGGGTAGTTGTAAATGCGGATACAAAATACAAAACTAGTGGTGAAAAAAGAAAGGGTCCCCGTTGCGCAGTGAAAATACAGGGTCCCTTCTTCGTCGGGATGACGGGGTGTAAGAACGGAGATGAGTTTATCACTGCGCGATGAAAATACAGGGTCCCTCCTTCGTCGGGATGACGGGTTGTAGGGGGGGTAGAGAAAGGAAATACAAGATTTCTCGCTGCGCTCGAAATAGGAGCCCCGCACAGTTTTTCCTCTGATTTGCTGGAGAAAAGCACAAGGATATTTTATTACGCGTAGTGATTTTGAAGGAATCGCTCCAATAAAAAGCAGGAATTACAATTCTTTATTTCAGGGTTTTGCTCAATAACTGGATAATATTAAAAACTTATATTTGGAAAACTTATACCTAACCCGATATTGCATATGATTTCCAGATTTATCCTTGCTGTTTGTGCCAGCTTCTTTTCTTCCCTTATTGTTGCCCAGGAACTGAGTTTTCAAAAAATACCGGGGAAATTTCAACGTAGTGATGTAGATATTACCTCTGTTATTCCCTTTGAAGACGGTCTTCTATCCATGGCTATTGACCGGAAAGGGTTAGCCGGTAAATGTGAGATCCGGTTGTGTAAAATAAACAATGATCTCGAAATCACTAAATCCATCGATATCGGTTTTGCCGGTGAAAAATTCATGAATATGATCGGATTATACCGGATTGAAAATAAGCCGGTCATTTTCTATCATACCTATAATTCCGGGTCACGGGTTATGAACGTCAAAGCAATTGTGATAAATCCGGAAACACTCAAAATGGAATCGCTGAAAGAAGTGGTGAGTTTTACACCGGAGTACGATGACTATGCTTTGTACGATATGAAGAACGCGGATGCGGGCTGGTTGTCACCTGTTAAAATAAAACTATCACAGGATTCAACCAGATACCTGCTAACCTACAACTATTATGAAATAACCCCGGTGTTCAAAGCAGAGAACAAGGAGTCCTGTCTGGCCGTAATTGACAAGGATGCCAATCTCTTATTTAAAAAAGTGGAACGTTTCCCGAAAGGGGCCGGATTTGTGAGGATCCTTGATTTCTGTCTTGTTGATGATAAAATCATCACCTTGTTTAATGTGGCGGACAGCCGGTTTGGAGATGAGTATACCAGTAAATATGTAACCACAGTACGGAGCACAGACATCAAAACATCGAAGTCGACGGATATTAAACTGAGCAAAGAGATTGGGTTTATCAGGAATGCCCGGTTTTTGTATAAGGATAAAAGGGACCCGAAATTACATATCGTTGGTACGTTCAGTAATGAATTCGATGAACAGGAAATCAGCGGAGGGCTTCATCTGATTTATAATTCCACTGACGGGGCGGTATCGCTCATTACAAAAAAAGAGCTGCCTTACGAACTTAAGTTGTCTTCCCTGTATAGTGAATATTATCTCGAAAAGAGAAATGAGTCAGGCCTGAACAATCCGCTTTATAACCGGCTTAAAATCGAGTATTGTGGATGGAGAAATGATGGTGTAATTGATGTTGCGGTTGAATATATAGCATCAGGCACACTCCGCATCAGTGACCGGAGTGGCAACTATCCGGCTTTTATCTTGTTTACTGCAATCATCAATATGTCATTTTCGGGCGACGAAATCACCTTCTCGACAATTGAAAAGAAACAAATGCCTAATCAACCTGAAAGGCAAAACGTTAGTAGCTTCGGCGCATTTCCCTATGGAGAAAAGCTAATCATATTATATAATGATAATGCAACCAACCTCCGTGAAAATAAATCTCCGCGCATTTTTGATCCAATGACGAAAGACCCGTCCATATTGGTCGCTGCCATCATTGATGAAAAAGGAAACGTGGAGAAGCGTGAAATTGCAAGGAATGAGGATAGGGTATTCCCGGAACCTGCTAAAGCATGTTCTTTGAATAAGAGCACCATCCTTTTACGAATGGCCAACCCGACCACCCGTTACAAGGAAATAAGCATTGCTGCTTTTACTTTTGAATAGCCGGTTCTTATTTTAGGACTTTCCCCCTTACTCCCTCACCATCGCTACATCATCCACCAGCCAAAGCGCTCCTGCTTCCCCTTCCGCAAGGAAGCCAATTTCCACTTTCCCCTTCCTTACTTTAATATGTTCGAGAGTTATTTTTTTCCAGGAACTGTTTTCGCCCGTGATTGTATAGCGGAATGTCCTGCCCTTGCTGTGGGCATACATGCTGAGATTAGCGAAAGCACCACTGTTACGGATCATCGCGCTGAGGCGGTAGTAGCCGTCTGGCAGTTTTATATAAGAGGTGGAGGAAATAGTCTGTGAGACTTTGCGGTTGAATTTTATCTTATCGGTGATGGCCAGACTTTTTTCTCCGATCACTATTTTACGATCAGCTTCGGTGTTGAAGTAGTTGAGTACGGGACTCGTAAGTGAATCCTGACTGATGGCATTGCCGAGGATGACAGTGCTGGTCCAGCCGGTGAGCTGGTCTTGTACGGGTTTTACATGGGTGGGTACATAGCGGCGGTCGGCTTCGAAACTCGCATTACGGACATAGTTGTTGCCGGGGGCAACTGACCATGAACCGGTTTGTGCATTGAGGTTCCAGCGGTGCAAGGAATTGAATACCGGCGTGCTGCCTTCAAATGACATCGGGAACCATTGGTTATAACCGAGACCATTGCCCGCAAAATCGGCCCAACGATCGCCGCAATATAGAACTGTTTCCTGCTTCGTGCCTTTTACGGAGACAAAGAAACCGGTCTGCGTGATATGCGCATAGTCGTCTTCGCAGCCTTTCATCACTGCCATACTTTTGGTGGGCGTATACGGCCCGCGGATACTGTCGGCTACCAGATAGTAAGCAAGGGAAGCATCCCAGCCATAGATATTGGAGGCGGCCATATAATATTTGCCCTGGTATTTGAACATGCAATTGCCTTCGCGACTTTCACCGCGGAAAATTTCTTTACAATCAAGGAGATTGGCCTTGCCGTTTTTTACAGCGATCTCGGAAACATAGATCTTATTTCGTCCGCTGCCATAGGAATAAATAAGATAGGATTTGCCATCATCATCCGTGAACACGGTTTGATCGCCGGTATTTGGGGTACCGATCATTTCTTTCATGCTGATCTGGTTATGCCAGGTAAAATTACCCGCAGGTGTATCCGATATGGTAAAAAGTACCTGGTTGCCGTGTTGTACCACCATCACATATTTTTTCAGATCATCCAGCCAGGCCACGCCTAACCGTCCGAGCCAGCGTTTATAACCGCCGTTCTTTTCAAGCTCGGCCATGGTAAGTACATTATTCTCAAAAGTCCAGTTCACCAGGTCGGTGGAACTATAGCAGGTAACGTTTTCAAAACTGGAGGTGGGTAAGGTCACTGCAGGATTCAGACGGTAGGTTTCTGCCTCTTTGTAGCGTACCCCATACCAGTAATATTTTTCAATCCCGCTTGAAGGATCTTTAAAACGGAAGATGCCACCGCCCTGACTGTAGATAGGCTGGCCTTCTTTGGTAAACCAGAAGGTATCGTTCTGGATAAGGGAGGGTTGGGCTGAGAGTTGGTTAAAAGAGTATACAATTAGCAGGAGAAGTATACTAGTATGAATCAATTTTTTCATAATTGCAAGGTGAAATTAAACAACAGGCACCAAGAAAAGTGAAAGTACAAAGTACAACCCTTCGATACGCCCGTCTGCTTATAATCTTTTGCCCTGAGGGATATCTTTATCGGGGCTACTCAGGGTGACAAGAAGATTACTTATCAATAAAAAGTATGGGTTGTTGTACGAGGCTTCAGGCTAAAGACTACTGACTACCGACTACGAATTACTATCTAGTTTCCCCGGGCTGTTTCCCAACTCCCGAAGCATCGGGATAACAGCTAACACCGAACACCTGATTGATTCAGTTGTTCAGAAAGCTGATATTAAAGCGAAACGTTAACAACAAGATGCGTTATTTGTCAACCATTCTCATTTTCAATTCTTTTGTCACCTGTTTTGTAAACTTCTCCTTGTCTTTCTTCGCTTCTCTGATGGTCGCCTTCAGGTCGGGGGGCATTTCATAATGTTTATCCGACCAGATATATATCTCCATAATAACAGGCAATAAGTCGATTCCTTTTGGCGTCAGCCGGTACAAAAATTTTGCCTTACTGTCAGGGTGGGCAGATTTTTCAACGATCCCATTCTCTTCCAGTCCTTTCAGTCTGGAGGCTAATATATTGGTGGCGATGCCCTCATCCGATTTTAAGAAGTCGTTGTAGGTGCACTTATTTCCGAACATCAGGTCACGGACAATGAGTAAGGACCACTTGTCGCCAAACACGTCTAATGAACCACTTAGGGGGCAATCCGACCTTTTTTTGCTTGTTTCCATAAAAAAGTTTTAAAAAGCACTTGCAATATGAAAGTTAATTCTATATTTGCACTTGCAAAATGCAAGCAAATATAAAACTTTTAAATTAAAAAGCATGAAACAAAACATATTAATCACCGGCGCTTCCTCCGGCTTTGGTTTACTGGTGGCTACCGAACTGCACAAACAGGGACATCATGTAATCGGCACCAGCCGCAACCCGGAAAAGTATGCGTCCCGGCTGCCCTTCAAACTAATTGCCCTGGATCTTGATTCAGAGCAGTCAATCAATAGCCTAGCAGAAAGAGTGTTTGCCGAAGTAAGCCGGTTGGATGTACTGATCAATAATGCCGGTTTTTTAGTGTCAGGCATTGCAGAAGAAACGCCTGTGGAACTGGGGCGGCAACAACTGGAAACCAATTTTTGGGGAACTATAAAAGTCACCAACGCTTTATTACCGCAGTTCCGGAAACAAAAATCCGGTAAGATCATTACGGTGGGTTCCATTGTCGGACTGGTGTCATTTCCGAACGGCGCCTACTATGCGGCATCGAAACATGCGCTGGAAGGTTATTTTAAATCACTGCGGTATGAGTTGAAGGAATTTAATATCCGTGTCGCCATGATTCAGCCAACAGCCTTTAAAACCAATATCCTGGATAATTCATCCTACGCTTCAGGCAAAATTGACGATTACAATCAGCTCAGGGGTAAAATTGAAAGTTTTACCAATAACCTGGTAGCCAACGCCGGTGATCCGGCCATCGTAGCCGGTAAAGTGGTTAAAGTAGTGGAAACAGACAATCCTGCATTCAGAAATATAGTGGGTAAGGGTACGTCTACCTTAATTCATCTGCAACACTTTGCATATGGGATATTAGAGAAAAATGTGTTGAAGCAATTGAATAGTTAATGATGCCTGATTTTTAAAACACTTTATACATCTATTATTAACGACACTATTCATAAACAGCAATATGAAAAAAATATTTCTGGTAATACTATTAACAAACTTAATTATGGCAACATCAACAGCACAAAGCGGGAACACAGCAACCGGTGTTTATACTTATGCCACCGTTCCTACCCGTTTTGTGGAAGCCAACGGCATAAAATTCGTTTATCGTTCGTATGGTAAAGAAGGAGATATTCCTGTTATCTATTTTAATCACCTCACCGCAAATCTGGATAATTGCGACCCGCGCATTATGGATTCTATTGCAGCCCATCGCCTCTTAATCTCCTTTGACTACAGGGGGGTAGGGGCTACTACCGGCGTTCAGGGAACCAGTATTGCGGATATGGCCAAAGACGCGATCGCTTTTATTCATGCGTTGGGTTACCAGCAAGTGGATATCGTCGCTTTTTCCATGGGTGGATTTATTACCCAGGAATTGCTTTTAATCGAGCCAGGTCTGGCCCGTAAAATTATATTGGCAGGTACAGGTCCAAGGGGTGGTAAAGGAGTGAGCGATGTGGTGGGTTTAACGTACAAGGATATTTTTAAGGGGATCTTTAGTTTCAGGGACCCCAAGTTTTATTTATTCTTTACACAGAACAAAGTGGGGAAGACAGCTGCCCGTGATTTTCTGAAGCGGTTAAAAGAAAGAAAAGAGAACCGGGATCAGAAAGTAAAACTGAGTGTATTGAAAAAACAACTGAAAGCCATTGCCGACTGGGGACAGGCAGACCCAGCCGATCTGGGTATTTTCAAACATCCGGTATTAGTGGCCAACGGAGATCATGACAGAATGGTGCCCACCCCTAATTCGTATGACCTGGCAAAGCGTTTTCCCAATGCGGAGCTGGTGATTTATCCGGATTCAGGGCATGGGGGCATATTTCAGTATCACGAGGCATTTATTAAACGGGCCCTGCATTTTCTTACCAATTGATTATAAACCACTATACAATGAAAGCATATATCGTAAAAAAATACGGCAAGAAAGAAATTTTACATTTAGCCGATCGGGCCATGCCAACGATTCAGGAAAATGAGGTATTGGTACAAATTCATTCGGCAGGAGTGAATTCACTGGATGCCCTTATCAGGAATGGGGAATTCAAATTGTTTTTGCCATACAAACCTTCTTTTGTAAACGGGCATGATATGGCAGGAGTGGTAACCCAGGTAGGTTTAAAAGTAAGCGGGTTCAAACCCGGCGATGAAGTGTATGCCCGTGTTCCGGATCATCATATTGGAAGTTTTGCAGAATACATAGCTGTTAAAGAAAAGGCATTGGCAATCAAACCAACGAACATTTCGATGGAAGAAGCGGGTTCCATTCCATTGGTGGGATTAACTTCCTGGCAGGCACTGGTTGAAACAGGTAAGGTTAAAATGGGTCAGAAAGTATTTATCCAGGCCGGTTCAGGGGGTGTTGGCACATTTGCGATTCAACTAGCAAAACACCTTGGGGCTTTTGTAGCCACTACCACCAGCGCAAAGAATATAGACCTGGTAAAGAGCCTGGGTGCTGACCTTGTTATTGATTACCAAACGCAAGAGTTTGAAGAAATATTGAAAGACTATGATCTGGTATTGCACAGTAACAAGGATAAAAATGTACTGACGAAGTCGTTGCGCATATTAAAACCTGGCGGACAACTTATTTCCCTGACCGGTCCGCCCACTCAGGAATTTGCTACCAGGATGGGATTACCTGGATATTTAAAATTTGTTACCCGGCTATTAAGTGCAGGGACAAAACGAAAAGCAAAAAAATTGAATGTAATTTTTACCTTTTTGTTTATGCGGGCCGATGGCAATCAGTTGGGCGAGATCACCAAGCTCATTGAAGCAGGTATCATCAGACCCGTTATTGATAAAGTGTTTCCTTTTGAACAAACGAACGAAGCATTGGCATATGTGGAAGCCGGCCGGGCAAGGGGAAAAGTGGTGGTGAAGGTGAAGGAGTGATGGTTTGCGGAAAGGGGGTGAAAATGGCTGGCAAGCGGCTAACCAATATCAGCTTCGGTTAAAAGCTTCCTGTCTCAGTTTAAAATGCCTGCTAAGTATCAGTATGGTTTTTTTGGAAAAGCCTTTGTGGTAATGCAGCATATCGGAGACCAGGCCTTCGCTAACATTGAGCAGGCGGGCCAGGTCGGCTGCTTTCAGCTGATGTTCTTTCATGAGGGATTTGAGCAGAGTGACGGGATCGGCATCTGCCAGCGGATCATTTTCTTCGTCATACTTGTTGATCAGTAGTTCGAGCAGGTCAATTTCATCCCGATCGGTCCTGGAGGGTTTCTTTTTGCTGGTTAGTTCTTCCAGGCGGTTACAATACTGATTGTATTGTTTTTTTTTATGGATGATTTTATAAAATAGGATGGCCATTTTGGGATAAGATATTAGCTAAAGGGAGATCATAAGGGTGAAAATTACAAAAACTTCACAAAAAGTGAACTTTTATTGATTACATTTTTAATCATTTTCATTTTGAGGAAAACCATTTACTTCCTGACCAGCGAACTCCCGTCACTCCAATTTCTCGCTCATTGTGCTCCGTAGTTAAACGAAGGAGTGGCGCTCGAAATTCCAGTAACACTACAGTTTTCAGCCAAACCAACTTAGGAGGGGCTGTTGTCCGAGGCTTCGGACTACTAACTACTAACTTCTAACTAGTTAAGAGTGGCAGTTGTTTTATTTAAGCAAAGCAATCTGCCCCGTATGGTACTCCAGATGTGAAGTCCGGGAGATGATAATGTTCAACTTATTGCGATACGTTTGTTTGGCAAAATCTTCAGCTGACACGGCGGTATGTTTTTCAAACCATTGTTCTGGGGTAAGTTGATCAAACTTTTCCCGGAGTAATTGATTTTGCCGGGTCCAGAAGTCACGTAGTTCAGCAACGGTGGGAAGTTCCGTGGCCACTTTATCCGCCAGTTTTATAAAGGGCTCAGTCAGTTCCGGGTGTTGTTTTTCACCCATTTCTAAGAGGACCAGCATATCATCGTGTACGGCCACCAGGTGACCCAGTAAATAGATGCCCCTGTTTTTGCCGGTGGCCGTTTCTTTTTGGAGTTGCTCATCAGACAATACACTGAGCAATTTATCCAGGCTGGCTACTGAACCGTACCAACGGTCCAGGGTCATTTTAATGGCTGTTTCAATGGGACTCATTTTTTACAATTTAGAGGGCAAAGTTAATGGCTGAAAGACAAAACCTGGTGGTGCATTCCGAAAATTTCAGGGTGCAGCTGATTTCATAATTATGGTAGAGGTTTGAATATGCCGGAACAAATTAAGGCAAAATGCGAATCGGTGCAGGAAAATATATGCCGGCTTCTTTATTCACCCTAACTAGCTGCATTTGCCAAAAAGAAACTTATCAGGGCGGTAATGCTTATTGTCGCCATCATTTTCTGATCGGTGATTGAATATACTTCCCGGATATTTTTTCGGCACATTACATACAGGGTTGCAACAAAAAACAACAGCTGAATAATAAACACAGTTAAGGGGGGAGTCTGATAAAAATTTTCAAAGACTCCATAAGCAGAATGTTTACGGGTAAAAGTCAGGAACATAAACCAAAGAACAGTTACCACAGTAAAACTCAGGTAAATGGTTAAGAGTATCCAGCCCAACATTTTTCTTTTCCAGAAAAATAATAATGCAACGGGTAACAGCACAAGGGAAAAAAAGTATAAAACTGTAAGAAAGGGGTAGCTGGAAAAGTCTTTGATATAGGCAATATGTTCCCTGAAATCGCTTATTAACTGGTAGAGAAAAATCACTCCAAAAACAATTGTAATCCGTCGGATCATTTTCTCCGTAGATGGAATTCCCTGTTGTATCGGGTTGATGGCCTCAAAGAAGCCGGTCCCGGCGACTTTCAATTTTTCTTCCACGGCTTTTATTTTCTCCCGCTCCGCTTCTTTCCGCTGCACTTTCTCCACCAGGGGTTGCCGCGCTTCCTGTATTGCTGTCTCACTCAGCTGCCGGCTCTCGAGTTCCGCCTTGGCCGCTTCAATGGCAGCAGGCTGGTAGTCCCCGGGATTGTCAAGTATGGCCAGCAGTTCTGTGGCGGTGATGGTTTTGTAGTAGGCAGAGAACTGGTTGGAGGAAGACATAAGTAAATGATTGGATGTAAATCTACTTAATTTGGTTATTTATGATTGTAGGGTATCAGGTTAGAATAACTGATCAGATTGGTTTGCCACCCAGGTATCTGCTTCTACTTATCCCGGTATCCTCTCCACCAACACTTCCCTTCCGGCTTTGTCAAAATAGGTGCAGGTCATCTTATCCAGACGAACTTCCCATTTTTCAATACCGGTGGCTGCACACATGTTGATGAATTGTAAGTAATCCGTATTGCCCTGCTGATGAGCCAGCAATTCCGCTTTGAACTGGTCGATATCTGTGGTTGCCGCAATGCTCAGTGGTTCGTATCTGCCCGGCGCTTGAATTATATACTGTTCAGCACCGTGATAGTCGACATGCCCGTCGGCCACATGGGCTTCATAGTGTGTAACGCCAAGTTCTTTGATCTCGCGGATATAGGCCGGAAAATCTGCTCCTGATTTTACCTTGCTGTGTGCTGCTTTGATTTGGTCTAATGTAAACATGTGATTTAATTTAAGGGTAATTTAAACACCAGGCAGGTCTAATATTCCTAAAACGATAGATTTAATTCTTTATAATAATCATCGTGTCTGACTTTTCCCAATACACGGTGTCTCTCCTGATCTCTCCTGATACGGGAAAGTTCGTTGCCGCCCCGTCATAATTGGATTTCAGGATGGTTAACCGGTTGCCCAGTCTTTGATATTTACCATAGTAAATGGTTTGACCAAACATGTTGAATTCAGTCAAGGAAAACTGATTACCGGTTTTAAACTTAAACTCCCAGACGTTCAAACCACCTGATTTATTAACAACTGTTATAAGAGTCTTTGCACTGTCAACTGAATTGCGGTACCAGATTTTATAACTGACAACACAGCAAAAGACAAGACCGACCAATGAAAACCCGAAATGGCGAATATTCCTGTCTTCCACATAGGCCGAGCTGTCTAGCAGTAGCAGCACGATAGTCACCAGGATAACGAAGAAAAAAGGGATATAATGAAACACATTCCAAAACATGAATTCAATGCCACCCATTTCTTGCCGGATGGATTCGTAACCCAGGAAGAGTACCAGTACCGTGAAAATAATACGTAGTTGAAGTCTCATTTATCTTAAAATACAGTGTCAATCTTAATTTTCAGCAACTCAAATAATTCATCATTTGCCCGTTCTACCTGTTTCTTACTTAAGTTATTGCCCCCGAACGAAAGTAAGAAATGGCTAGCTGTACCGTTGTCAGATAAAGCGAGGTTAATCCAGGGTATATTAAAGGCCTTCA
>CAUJFR010000429.1 GCA_963169885.1 Bacteroidota bacterium | reverse complement strand
TTCTCTTTTATCAGGTACTGCACCTGTTTGGCCATGTGTTGGGCCCGATAAAAGAGAACGATGCGACAAGGAATAGTTAAATACAACAATATACCTGCCGGGCTTCTTACCGAAGAAGATAACGGAGAATACCTGTTTGTGTATGACGAAGCCTATATAAAAAATCACCCCGACCAATTCATCAGCTTTCAACTACCGGTAACCTCCCAGCCGTACCGGAGTAAAAGACTGTTCCCCTTCTTCGATGGACTGATACCGGAAGGATGGCTGTTGAATATTGCCGCAGAAAGCTGGAAAATTAATAGGAATGATCGCATGGGCCTCCTCCTCGCCTGTTGCCAGCATGCCATCGGCGCCGTAAGTGTTCACCCTGTAAACTCCAATGCCGGTGCCTAACTGTCTGTACTGCTATAAGGAACTTGAGATAGATCAGGTGGATTATCACCCGAAGTGCGCCAAAGCCTTCTTCGGTACAACCCATGCACCCGTCTTACCCTACCGGCTAACCGAAATGGAACAATTAGCCAGAGAAGCCGCTGCCCTTTCTATCAGCGTGCCGGGAGTACAGCCCAAATTATCACTGGGGTGGATAAAAGAGGCCTTGAAAAATGGCCATCAGGGACGACTGACCATTATGGATGCCTTGGATGGTCACTATATATTAAAGCCGCAGAATGCAGACTATCCGCAGATGCCGGAAAACGAGCACCTGTCGATGAAACTGGCTGAATTATTCCGGATAACGATTGTACCGGTTAACCTGATCCGCCTCCAATCCGGAGAATTATGTTTCCTGACCAAACGGATTGACCGGAATGCAGACGGATCTAAAAACCATATGATCGATTTTCTGCAGATCCTGGAGCTGGAAGATAAATACAAGGGTACGATGGAAAAACTCGGCAAAACCATTGGTGAGTTGTCGGTAAACACCCTGCTGGACAAGCTGCGTTTTTTTGAATCAACGGTCTTTAATTATTGTATCGGGAACAACGATATGCACCTGAAAAACTATTCCATGTTCCTGTCAGACACGGGCTGGGTGCTTTCGCCATTTTATGACCTGATCAATGCAAAAATGATATTGCCTAAGGATAAGGAAGATCTGGCCCTGCTGCTGGGTGGTAAAAAGGAAAACTTCAACAAAGGCTATTTCGACCGATTCGGGGCTGTATTAAAATTAAATGACAAACAAATCAATGCCGTGTATAAACGATTGCAAAAATGGTTGCCGGAAGCGACTGAACTGATTGACCGCTCCTTCCTGGAACCAGAACGGAAAAACGCCTATAAAAAACTGATTGCTGAGCGCGTAAAACTCTTTATCGCATGACCCAACAACAACTCGAAAAATACCTATGGGGTGCCGCCACCCTCTTACGCGGCACCATTGATGCGGGTGACTATAAGCAGTACATATTCCCCCTGCTTTTCTTCAAGCGCATCTGCGATGTGTATGATGAAGAATTTGAAAAAGCCCTGAAAGAAAGCGATGGCGATATGGAATATGCCGCTTTTGCCGAGCACCACCATTTTCAGGTGCCGGAAACAGCGCATTGGAATAAAGTGCGGGAAACCACTACGAATGTGGGCATGGCCTTACAGGAAGCCATGCGGGCCATTGAAAAAGCCAACCCGGATACCCTCTATGGCATATTCGGCGATGCCAGCTGGACCAACAAAGACCGGCTAAGTGATGAAACCCTGACCAACCTGATTGAGCATTACTCCCAGCACAAACTCAGTCTGAGCAATGTGGCCGATGATAAACTGGGCAATGCCTACGAGTACCTGATTAAAGAATTTGCCGATGACAGCGGCCATACCGCGGCGGAGTTTTATACCAACCGCACGGTGGTAAAACTCATGACCCTGATCATGAATCCGCAACCAGGTGAAAGCGTATACGACCCTACCTGCGGCTCTGGTGGACTGCTGCTCAACTGTGCCTTGCACCTGAAAGAAGAAGGAAAGGAATACCGCACCCTCAAACTCTATGGCCAGGAAATTAACCTGCTTACCTCGGCCATTGCCCGCATGAACATGTTTATGCACGGCATAGAAGAGTTCAGCATTGTGCGGGGCGATACCCTGGCCAACCCGGCTTTTTTGCACAACGATACACTCAAAACCTTCAACGTCATCCTGGCCAATCCACCATATAGCATCAAGGCCTGGGATCAGAAAAGTTTTGCCAACGACCCCTACGGACGTAACCTCTGGGGTGTACCACCACAAGGTTGTGCGGATTATGCCTTTCAGCAACATATCCAAAAGAGTCTGGACCCGAAGAACGGGCGATCCATATCCCTTTGGCCACATGGCGTATTGTTCAGGGACAGCGAAGCGGAAATGCGTAGAAAAATGATTGAACAGGATCTGGTGGAATGTGTGATTGGCCTGGGACCCAACCTGTTTTACAACTCTCCGATGGAGGCCTGCTTGCTGATTACGAAAACAAATAAAGAGCCGGGAAAGAAAGGAAAGATTTTATTCATCAATGCGGTGAACGAAGTGAAGCAGGAAAAAACCATGGGCTTTCTT
>CAUJFR010000428.1 GCA_963169885.1 Bacteroidota bacterium | reverse complement strand
ACTTACACTTTCACATAGATCTTCTTCTTATCCATCCACCAGCAAATCGCCCACATAAACGTGATCACACAAAGCGCGTATAATAATGATCCCAGTTCTTTATCGCCGGGTGTATGGATTAGCACTTTTTTATACAGCCAGTTCCAGGGATTCACGCCATCGCCGAGTTTGATCAGGGCCAGTCCTTTCGGCAAAAAGGCACTGAGTGCAAAAACAAACAAGGCGTTTTTACCAAATACATCAAAGAAACGGGCCAGTCCGCCACGTACTTTTTTTATTTCGATCATATAGATCATCGTAGCAATGGTTACGATAGCGAGTCCCGTGGTATAGATCACATAAGAGCTGGTCCAGATTTTCTTATTGATCGGAAAAACCATATCCCAGCAGAAACCGGTTACCAGCATAGCTATACCGATTACAAAAATGCCGGTAAGCATTTCATACATGCCACCGGTGGTTCCGCCGGAAGCATCGGGCAAGGGCAGTACTTTACTTTTTTTCTGAATATAGTCTCCGACCAGGTAGCCGAAGATCACCTGCACAATGGCCGGGAGGGTACTCATCAGTCCTTCCGGATCAAAGGGAATACCTTCACCCTTGTACATATGGGTTTCCCCGAGCAGCAGTTTATCAATACCGGTACCAAACCAGCCTTTCAGACTATACGGATCGGCCGGATTGCCTGCATAACAAAGTACCCAGTAAATCAACAAGAGGATGAGTCCGGTAAGGAAGGCTTTCCGGGCTTTCAGGTAATAAACAAGCACAGAAGCAAAGAAATAGGCCAGGGCAATCCGTTGTAAAACCCCCATAACCCGAACCCCTTTCACTGATTCAAGAATAGTTCCGGCCTTGTCTTTGTAATAATCAACCCAGGTAAAGCCTTTGAAAATGGTTACCCGTTGAAAATCTGCCGTTCCATCCACCAGCCGGTTGACTTCTGTTACAAAAGGCCACCAGTTCAGGAATAAGCCGATCAGGAAGATCAGTGCGGTGCGCTTCAACACTTTTTTCCAGAAAAGACGGTCTCCACCCGCTTCCAGCCGGGGCATTACAAAGGACATCGCATTGCCGACGGCAAATAAAAAGAACGGAAAGACCAGGTCAGTGGGTGTCAGACCATGCCAGGGGGCATGTTCAAGCGGGGCATAAATGGAACCCCAGGAACCGGGGTTGTTGACCAGTATCATCAGACAGACGGTCGCTCCACGGAAGACGTCGAGGGAGTAAAAGCGTTGATTCACAGCATTCGTTTTGGAACTGGAAGGTAGTCTAAAGTTCAGATTTTTGAACCTGAATAGGGGGGCCAAAACGTATCGTTTTTTGTCTCCGGTAAACGGGTTAAGAAATTTAAAGAAAGCAGTCTCGTATTTCTACTAATAGTTATCAACTTATGGGGGTAAATCCTTCAAAATCTGCTGCTTTTATTCATTGCCCACTCACATCTTGGACTATATTTGCCTCCAAATTGAGGGCTGTTCGGTGAAATAGCCACTTTTTTAGGTATAAAATACTGTAAATCAATTATATATAAATAAAATATGTGATTGAAGTGGCGAAGCCATGAATAAAATTTATTAATAATTGTCAAAGAAGTGGTTGGCCATTTATACCCGGCCAAGATGGGAAAAGAAAGTGAATCAGCTCCTGACCGAGAAAGGATTTGAGAGTTACTGTCCGCTCAATAAAGTTAAGCGGAAATGGAGTGACCGGATCAAAGTCGTGGAAGAACCGCTGTTTAAATCCTATGTGTTTGTAAAAGTCGCGGAAAAAGAACGCACAGAAGTCCGTATGACCAGTGGCGCCATCAATTTTGTTTACTGGAACGGCAAACCGGCTGTGATTAAAGAAAAGGAAATAAATGCCATCCGCCGCTTTCTGAATGAGTACGCCTACGTGGAAGCCCGTCCCATGGATGTTCAGCTGAATCAACGCGTCCGTATAATCAATGGCACCCTTATGGACAAGGAAGGAAAAGTGCTGGAATTGAGACATAAAACTGCTAAAATCGCCATCGAAAGCCTTGGCTATATTTTAGTCGCCTATATTGACAGAACTAAACTAACTTCGGCGCTGCCCGAAAGATAACTAATCGTATATTTTGCAGTCCGCTGCTTTCATAAAAAGACACCTGTAATGAAATTCACCCGGTTTTTATTACTGCTTGCATTTCCCCTTTACTTTATCTCCTGTAAACCGTTGCAAAAGATCCCCAATTACCTGGAGTATGTGAATGATTCCACCGGAAAGGGAATGGTAAAAGTAGCCGACCTCAAAATCCAGAAAAACGACCTGCTGTCGGTACAGATATTCAGCCTGAGTACCAAGCCTGAGGTGTCGGATGCTATCTACAATCAGCCGGTTACCAGTACCGGGGTTGCCGGTTACCTGGTCGATAATAACGGGAATATTGAACACCATCGCCTGGGTACAATCCATGCGGAAGGACTTACCAAAAACGAACTGGCCGCCGAAATAAAGAAACGCTTGAAAGAACCGGTGGAAGTAATGACCGACCCCACTGTACTGATCCGTTTTCTGAACCTTAAAATCACCATCCTTGGACAGGTTGGCCGGGAAGGAGCAATTTCTGTACCGGGTGAACGGATCAATATACTCGAAGCGGTCGGACTTGCCGGTGGTATTACCGACTATGGCAAGAAGACCAATATCCGGGTAGTACGGGAATCCAACGGACAGCGGGAAACCGGGTTTGTGGACCTGACTTCAAAAGATCTCTTTGATTCGCCTTTTTATAACCTGGTGCAGAACGATATCATCATTGTGGAATCCACTTCGCAAAAACTGAAAGAAACTGAACAGAACCGTACGATGCAGAAAATATCGTTTGCATTGACGCTGGTAACCGCTTCCGCGGCATTGTCAAATATCTTAATCAGAAACTAACGAGGCAACAGCTTTATTAACGTTTATCCTTTTCAATGGAAGATCATAAAAACCCCAATTTCAACCCGGCCAAGGGTGAATTGTCTAACCTCAGTTTCAGGGACCTGTTTTATAAATATGTCCGCTTCCTGCCCATCTTTATCCTTTCAGTGGCCTTTGCCCTGTTAGGAGCCTACCTGTATCTGCGGTGGACCGTACCGGTTTACAGTGCCTCGGGCAGCATGATCATAAAAAGCGAACAACGGGGAGGTAGCGCGGATAAGTTTGATGAACTGTTCAGCAATAACAAAAACCAGAATATTCAGAGTGAGATTGAAATAATGAAGTCCAACCCCCTGATGCAGCGGGTGGTGAATAAACTGAACCTCCAGTTCTCTTATTATGCGATTGGTAAGGTGAAAACCATCAATGTGTACAAAGGGGGGCCTTTTTTAATCAGGGCCCTGCAGGTGGCCGATTCTTCCCGGCCGTTTTCGTTTAAATTCAAGTTTGTTACCGATACTGAATTCCGTTTAAATGACGGTGCCACGGTGTTGAAATTTAACCAGGAATTTAAAACACCACAGGGTGTATTCATGCTGGTTAAGAATGTGGGAATTCCCGGTGATAATATATACAGGGTGGACTGGTCTCCTACGATTAATGCAGCAGGGGTATACGCCTCCGCCCTGCAGGTGCTGCCCAAAACCCCCGGAACCAGCATTCTGATCATCAGCATGCGTATTCCCAATGCACAGTTGGGGACCGATATCATTAATAAGCTGATGGAAGAATACAGTTCCTACAGCCTGGAACAGAAAAAGAAATCTTCAGAACAGATTCTGGCTTTTATTGATGGAAGACTGATTGAAATCGGTGGCAAACTGGACAGCGTACAGCGGATGTCCCTGGAATACCAGACCCGTTATAACCTGATTGATGCCGAGGCCCAGTCAACTACGTACTTTGACATCATTGGGACTTCTGATAATGTCCTGAATGAACAGCATTTCAAACTGAATATTGTACAGACCCTGGATCAATACCTGTCTGATAAAAAAAATGAATTTGCCAAAGTTGTAGTACCCTCTTCCCTGGGTATTGATGACCCTACCCTGAACGACCTGGTGGCGGGTTATAATAAAGCACAACTGGAGCGCAGGCAACTGGTTGATGGGAATGTGCCGGTAGCCAATCCGGTAATCAAAGAACTGGATGGCCAGATCGAAAAAATGCGGGTCAGTATCAGGGAAAATCTGCGTAATATCCGGGGAATAGCTGCCAGCCAGATAGCAGATGTAGAAAAGAGAAGTAATGTAAGTCAGCAACAACTCAGGGCCATGCCGGTTAAAGTAAAAGAACTGGCTGAAATTAAACGGCAGGTAGAGACCTATCAGGGATTATTTAAACTCTTTACACAGAAGAAAGAAGAGACAGCGATTACGATGGCCTCCGAAATTCCAAATTCGGCAATCATTGACAAGTCCATTCCCAATCAAAACCCGGTAAAGCCAGATCGCCGCACGATCCAGATCATGGCGATCCTGATCGGAATAGCCATCCCTGGTTTAATTATTTTTATTTCGGAAGTACTGAATGATAAAGTCACAACGCGCTTCGATATTGAAAAAATCACCGGTACGCCTATCCTGGGTGAAATTGGTCACTCTTTCTCCGATGATACCCTGGTAGTCAACAAAACCACCCGGAGTATGGTGGCCGAACAATTCAGAATTATCCGTTCCAACCTTCAGTATGTCTTGAATAAAAAGGAAAAAGCGGTGATCATGACCACTTCTTCGTTCAGCGGGGAAGGAAAATCGTATATATCCACCAATATGGGAGCTGTACTGGCCCTGGCCGGAAAGCGTACCATTATACTTGAATTTGATATACGGAAACCTAAAGTGCTTTCCGGCTTAGGAATGCCCAAAGGACCGGGTATCACCAATTACCTGGTAGGAAAAAGTACAGACCTCGAACAACTGATCCGCCCGGTAAACGGCTATGATAACCTGTTTGTACTGGGCTGTGGCCCCGTTCCCCCCAACCCGGCAGAATTGTTACTGGATCCGCGACTGGGACAAATGTTCGACTGGCTCAAAGCGCATTTTGATATCGTACTGATCGATACAGCCCCGGTAGGTATGGTGAGTGATGCCATGACCCTTGGTAAATTTGCTGACTGTACACTCTACCTGGTCAGACAGGGCCATACTTTCAAAAAGCAGATCGCATTAATTGATGAATTCTATCAGGATGGAAAACTGCCAAAGGTTTCCATTATCATCAATGATGTGAAAATGAAACCCGGTTACGGCTACTATGGTTATGGCCGCTACGGGTATGGATATGGTTATGGATACGGCAGCTATTACGAAGAAGAAACCCGCCCGGATAATTTTCTCGAACGGTTGATCGGGCGGTTCGATTTCCGGAAAATGCTGGGCATTAAGAAGAGAAAAAAGAAAAATAAATAAGCAACTTTTATGCGTGTACTGGTTACCGGTGGGGCAGGGTTTATCGGCTCAAGTATTGTGGAGGCTTTGCTGAAGGATGAAAGGGTGGAGGGTGTCCGGGTACTGGATAATCTTTCCACCGGATTTCTTCGTAACATAGAACCCTTTTTTACTGACCCCAGATTTGAATTCATGGAAGGGGATATCCGGGATATGGATACCTGCCGGAAAGCCTGTGAGCAGATTGACCGGATTACCCATCAGGCAGCCCTCGGATCTGTACCCCGTTCCATCAATGATCCGGTTACCTCCAACAATGTAAACATCACCGGTACGCTTCATGTATTTACAGCCGCCCGCGATGCCGGTATTAAACGGGTGGTGTATGCGGCCAGTTCATCTACTTACGGCGATCACCCCGGATTGCCCAAAATTGAAGATCAGACCGGTAATCCCCTCTCTCCCTATGCTGTTACCAAACTGGTGAATGAATTATATGCCCGGGTATACGGTAATCTCTTTGGGATGGAGTTTATCGGCCTCCGGTATTTTAATATTTTCGGACCCCGTCAGAATCCCAACGGTCCTTATGCAGCAGTAATACCCTTATTTGCCGAAGCACTCCTGCAAAAGGTTCCGCCTACGATCAACGGAAACGGTACGCACAGCCGCGACTTCACCTATGTGTCTAATGCAGTACAGGCGAATATCCTGTCCTTGTTTACCAGCAACCCTGAAGCCATTAACCAGGTGTATAATATCGCCTGTGGTGAACAAACCAGTCT
>CAUJFR010000427.1 GCA_963169885.1 Bacteroidota bacterium | reverse complement strand
GGCTTAAACGATGACTGCTTATTCTCAAAAAGAATCCGGGGATTGCCGGCCCGGGTTCAATGATTTATTTAAAGAACATAATATTATCAAACAACAGGGTCTTTCCGGCTTCCTGAATCTGGAATGTAACATTATTCACATCGTTGCTCAGTCCCGGATAAGCGGTAGTCAGGTCATAGCGGAAATAAGTCCATTTATTAGCCGGGATGGTGACTACTTTCTGATTTCCCCAGTTAATCAGGAATTGCACGTTTTTATCAACATCGGCCCCTTTTGCCCAGAAAGAGAAATAACGATAGCCTGCAATATTGATGGAACCGCCATTACCCAGTTGCATACCACCCCAGCTACCGGCCGGATCATAGGCTGCTTTCAGGCATTTGGCACCGGTGATTTTATCATCTGTGGAAGCATTATAATCGCCGCCCCAGCCCCAGTTTTCAAACCCATTATTGAGCTGTTCGGTGAATACGGTTAACGCCTGGCCCACGTTTACAAATTCCATATCGGTAATACGAATACCGGAAGCATTGGTGAGTTTCAGTTTCGCCCGGTTCGCTGTACTGGCAGGCATAGTGACAACGATTTGTTTCCGGGTTTGAGTAACGATCGTGCAGGCATCCGTAGTTCCTTCTAATACAACAGCGGATACATCATCGAGGTTATTGCCGGTGATGGTCACCTGTGTCCCTGCTTCGAAATCGGTCGGAAACGCAGCGGTTACATTGGGCAGTGCAATCACACTGAACGGAACGGTCAGGGTTTTACCATCTGCATTGGTGAAGATTACATTCTGTGGTCCGCCAAATGCGGTATCCGGTACACGGAAAACCAGGTCGGTTGTTGTATTGAGTGTTGACAGGAAGGGGGCAGGCACATTATTTTTATCAAACACGATAGAACGGACCTGGCCGATTCCGCTTCCCTTAAGGGTAATCACTTCACCTCCGGCTGCAGAACCGGGGTTCAGTTCACCTGAACTCATTCCACCGGTACTGACTTCCGGACTTCCATCACTGTCCTTCTGACAACCGGTGATAAACAGGGCACCCAGTCCCAGCATCAGGAGGAAGATGCTTAGTTGATTTTTAATGAATTGTTTCATATAAAGCTTCTTTAAAATTACTGAATGAATGACGATTAATAATAAGCAACAGGCGGTTGAGCCAGCGCAGGATCCTGTAATACTTCTCCGGCAGGAATCGGCAGGTGCATTGAATTCTGCGTGAAGGTTACATACATCGGACTATCAAAAGTGCCCCGGTTTTGTGCTTCGATGATCTGCTTGGCTTTAGCAAAACCCTGGCGCTGGATATCAAACCAGTAATCTCCTTCAAAAGCAAATTCGACTCTGCGTTCTTTCAGGATATCATCCGGAGTAAGTGAAGTTTTCTGCAAAAGACCTGCTCTTGCACGTACTTTATTGAAAGCGGCTAATGCACTGGCATCAGTAGTTGAGGCATTGGTACCCAGCACGGCTTCTGCATAAATAAGCAATATATCTGCATAACGCAGCATCATCGTATTAATACCCGTATTCATACCGAGTACGGCTTCACCACCGAAAGCTGATCCGGGTCCAACCACATATTTCGCAATATTTGCCCGAACCTGATTCTTCTGACCACCATCACCAACCGGTTGCAGGGTATCATATTTATAACCACCCGCCATAAATGCATTATACGTCGCGTTGGCATTCTTGGGTTTCCATTGCGGATTAGTCCAGCCATGTTCCATCATCGAGCCTTTCCGACGGATATCGCCTGACTCGTATGCATTGATCATATCACGACTTGGTGTATACAGTTCCCACATACTGGCTTCGGAAGTCTGCAGGTTACCGGGACCACGATCCGGGTTTTTCTGATTACCTGAGCCCCATGGATTTCCGGTCAGCTGATGCTGAATAGAGAACAGGGATTCAATATTGTTATTATTGGCACTGGAATTAAACATAGCGCCATAATCATTAAACAGGTTATACTTGCCGGAGTTGATTACTTCCAATGCTTTCATTTTAGCACTGTCATAATCTTTACGATAGAGATAAAGTTTCGCCATCATTCCTTTGGCGGAATACTTTTTTTACCCGGCCTGGTACATCTGTTTCCGGCAAACCGGCTTCTGCTTTTTTCAGTTCTTCGAGCGCGAAACGCAGCACGTCGGCTTTGAAATAGCGGGGGATATTGAAATCACCGGAAAGAATGGTAGCACCGGGATTGTTTACGATCGGCGCATCACCCCAGATACGGGCGATATAAAAATAAACAGTGCCTTTAAAGAAATTACATTCGGCAATAGCCGGATCCAGGAAACTGGCATCGCCCCCTTTTGATTTTTTAAGTTCCAGTGCATTCATGTATTCACTGGTCCAGCCGCCAATTTTATAAAATACTTTCCACGCATCTGCGATCCTTACGGATGTGGAGGCGAAGGAAAAATTAATAAAGGGAGGATCGTCGCCACCACCGGTATATTCATTACCGGCCATCACATCCCCGATGGCATCCATAGCACG
>CAUJFR010000426.1 GCA_963169885.1 Bacteroidota bacterium | reverse complement strand
TTCTTTCAGTTCTTTATCCACCCATTGCCGAAGGGGTACTTCAAATCCTCTTTTAGGCTGGCTGACCAGCGTAGCCGGCAGGTATTTTTCGGAGAGCCGGCGTAAGAGATACTTGGTTTGTGTACCGCGTATTTTAAAATTATCGGGGAGGCCCGGAACAAACTCCAGCAATTCTTTGGACAGGAAGGGACTGCGTCCTTCCAGTGAATGGGCCATGGTGGCAATATCCATTTTTACGAGCAGCAAATCAGGAAGGATACAGTTAAAATCCAGCTCCATCATTTTCTGCAAGCCGGACCGGCCGGTCCGGTTAAGCGCATTCAAAAAGGTACCGATTGAATCCGTACCATTTAATGGCCGCAGGTATTGACCAAAGCCGGTAAAGATATCCGTGGTGGAGGAGTAATACACCCCGGTATCCTTTTGTGAGGCAAGATCAGCCAGGCGATAGAGGTAATTGAGCCGGGTTTGCTTATCGTGCGAGATCGGAATTAATTTTTTGGCAAAGCCTGCAAAAGCGGTAAGCAGCGCGGGTTTACGGAAGAAATCATATTTGGCAAATGGCACATACCGACGGTAACCCCCAAATATCTCATCCGAACCATCCCCGTTCAGAATAACAGTCAGGTGTTTACGGGCTTCGCGGCTTACATAATAACTGGGTATTGCCGAATCATCATAAAAGGGTTCTCCATAATTGGAGAGGATTTTTTCAACATCCTTGTTCAGTTCATCGAAAGCAATGTTGATTTCAGTATGACCGGTCTGGTATTTATCCGCCACCAATTTTGCCAATGGCGCTTCATCATAGGTGCCGGTAAAGGAAACGGTAAAGGTTTTGAGTCCGGGTTTATAACCGGCAGCAATGGCGGTGACCAGTCCGCTGTCAATCCCCCCGCTGAGAAAAGAGCCTACTTCGAGGTCGGATGAGTCCAGTCTGCGTTTAATGGCTTTGTGCAGGAGGTTATCGGTTTCTTCCATCGCCTCCTCCAGGGAGAGGTTTGACCGACGGCTGTAGCTGTCACCGATCTGCCACCACCGTTCTTTTTGAAGGGTGCCTCCGGAAAGGTTAAGCCAGGCAAAATGACCGGGTGGTAATTCATGCAACTGCTGGTAGGGTGTGGCAGCACCATGAAAGGCTCCATAATGCAGGAAGTGGGTGATCCGGTCTTCACTGATTGTTGCCTGTACCTGTGCCTGAAGTGCATTCAGTTCACTGGCAAAAACAAAGCGGCCATTCTCTTCATAATAATACAATGGTTTTTTTCCGGCGCGGTCACGGGCCAGGAAGAGGCGGTTGTCCCGGTGATCATAGATCGCAAAGGCAAACATTCCGTCAAAATCATGAAGACAGGCAGGGCCCAGTTTCAGAAAAGCGAGCAGAATGGTTTCCGTATCAGAATGGGTATTCCCCTGTAATCCGTGCCTTGCTCTGACTTCCTCGTGATTATAGATCTCGCCGTTGAATATGATCGTGAGGTGAGCGGCATGCATGGGCTGTATACCGCTGGCAATATCAAGGATTGCCAGCCGATGGTGATGCAGTACCAGTCCATCAGCCGACCAGGTTGTTTGTGCAT
The DNA here is from genome assembly GCA_963169885.1 of Bacteroidota bacterium. GTDB lineage: Bacteria > Bacteroidota > Bacteroidia > Chitinophagales > Chitinophagaceae > JJ008. The sequence goes on along the minus strand of CAUJFR010000426.1, from coordinate 3,964 downwards.
CGGGTCCCCGGTGCATGAGGTCACGGGTGAGCCGGGGAATATCCAGCGGAAAGTTTACAGAACCTGCAATACCACACATGTCAGAAGAACTTTTTATTGAATATATACTGCGGCGAAAATTTTCCGGATTTATCCATGACCAGGAAAATGAACATGGCATAAAATGGCAAGGCGGGGATCTTATACCGGTTCAGTGCTCCGAAATTACCCGTTGTCATACCCACAAAGCCACCAAAGACAATCGCAAAAACAAAGGCGAAACTGATCACCGGATCCGACGCGATCAGGTTGAAGAATTTCTTGAACCCGATTTTCTTAAATCCCATCAGGGTCAGGGAGAGAAAGGCAAAGGATTCCAGAAAGGAAAGCACCATAAAAGGAGAGCTGACATCCCAGGGAAAGGGCCGGTAAAAGGTATTGACCACCCCCAGCGGGAAGGCAGCGGCCATACTCCCCACCGTATTTTCTACCGCAGCTACTTTAAAATTCGAACCACTTCCGATTTTATTCTGTACAAAAGTCTGTTGCTGATCCTGTGCTGCTTTTACAATATTGTCGGTAGTAAACTGGGAAGTGATTTCAGAGGAGGCAAAACCCTGGATTACCAGGAAGGCGGCGGCTCCCGCGATACCCACCACCAGGATTGTGGTGATCTGACGCAGGATCCGGTCTGCAATCAACACCCGTACCTGCATAAAGATCCAGAGCATAAAGGCAGCCATCAGACTGATCAGGATATAAGCTTTCAGGTAAAATAACATGTAAGCCCCAAACAATAGAAAAAAGACATCTGCATGTCTGTACTTCTTTACAATAAAAAGGTTGTAAGCGGCATAGAGGCTGTAGCCCATCGCCCCCAGACAGATCGTATCTTTCAGCAGACCCACCCCCCAGAACAGGAGTGATGGAAGAAAAAGACAGGCAATCGCAATCTTCTTATGCAGATGCGGATACATCTTATAAAACATTTTGAAGAGGCGCCAGCAGCCACCAAAAGCCCAGAGGCTGAGGCAAAATGAAATGGCCAGGTAACTCTTGCCAAAAATAAGTGAGAACGGAAGTGCGAATTTTGGAGTGAAATAATTAGTTACATCAAACATGTACAGATGGGTAATGCCCAGTGCATCATAAAGAAAATAAGGAAAAACTGGGTTATCTCTGGTCAGTTCCAGGTTAAAATAAATATCCTTCAAGTGGCCGTAATCTTCATGTACTGCCTTATGCATATCAAGCACGGCCTGGTAATAGTGATTGGTATCGGCAAAAATAAAATAGTACTGGCTCACCAGGGTAAACACCACGGCAAATACAATCCGCAGATAAAAAGCAGGTAGAAAATACTTCTGAATGGGCGTACCCTTGTACTTCTGCTGGCGCTTGTAAACAAAGATAGCCAGTACCAGTAAACAAAACGGCACCCAGATGATATCGTCCGGCCAAAGCAGGGAATAACTGGTATATTCTTCCATTCCTTTACTTAATTTTTATTGATGCGTTGCTCCTTATACACTTCTTCCATCTCATCGGTCATGCGGGCCACGGTGAAATAGGAATACAGTCGCTGGTACCCGGCTTCCCCATGTTGTATTGCCAGTTCAGGTTGGCGAAAATAGCGGATGATCCGTTGAGCCAATTCATCCGTATCAAATGGGCTGACAAGCTGACCGGTTTCTCCGTCCGTAACTGCTTCATTAATAGCCGGTACATTAAACCCGATGATTGGCTTTTTATGGACCCATCCTTCCAGCATGATCAGGCCGAAGCCTTCCCAGATGGACGTCACCATCATAAAACGGGATTCCTTTATTAACTGATGCGGATTGGCCTGGTAGCCCAAAAACCGAACCGAATCTCCCAGGCCCAATGATGCCTGGTATTTCTTTAATTCCGCTTCCGCATTCCCCCCTCCCACAATATAGAGTTTCCAGTCCGGATTCTCCGCCGCTACTTTCTTCCAGCTTTGCATCAGCAGATCATGTCCTTTGTATTTTACCAGACGGCCAAGGATCAGGGCATAGGTTTCTGCGGGTACTTTATCAGTTACTTTCTTTTCTTTATCACTCAGATCAAGCCCGTAATAAATATTCCGTATCCTTTTTTCCTTTACGATGCCTCCCCGGACATACATGTCATACAACCCTTTTGAAATGGTCACATTATAATTGGCAAAAAATCCGGAAAACTTCTGCACCCAGTAGAACATCGATTTCTTAAGGTGTGCCGGATTATTGCCATAGCGAGCGGAATAGGCTTCATCGAAACCATGCTTCACACTGATCAGCCGCATGCGGGGGAAAAAAAGCATTTTTTGCAGGGCGAGCCAGAGATCGGCATGCACCAGGTTGCTTTGCACGATATCAAATTGTTCTTTTTTCAATAAACGCCGCAGTTTCATCATGAGCACCGGGGAAAGTGCCGAATGTCCGTAGATCTCAAACGTTTCAATACCCTGCTCGCGGAAATGGGCCATAAAAGGTTTGGTGCCTTCAGGTACGGTCGGAAAGATGATCAGTACTTTTACTTCATATCCCCTTTTTTTCAGTTCAGGTAACAAGTGCATCAGGTAGAGTTCTGAACCTGAAATGGCTGCCATTTTCTGGACAAATAAGATTTTCACTTACGATATATTATTTTCTAGCTACCAACATAAGATTAGAGGCAAATCGATCTTCAGGAAAAAAGTTGCTTAGATACTTCAACTTTCCATTAGCATATAAACCTTGGCAGTATTCATCTATATGCGGTTTTTCTTCAATAATAGTAAAACCCGCATCTTGATGAAGTTTCCGCCAGCCGCTAACACGGATCCGGTTGACATAAATGCTCCGATTCATACTCATTAGCTCCCATGTTTTTTTCCCATATCTGAGACAGTTGAATTGTTTGGCCGGGTCAATTCCGTAATACATGTGGTCACCTAGATCAATCAAATGAATCGCCAAACCTCCCTTTTTGAGTATACGGAAGGTTTCACGGATTGTTGTTTCCGGCTGACGGAGGTGTTCATACACAGTAAAACTGAGCACAAGGTCGAATTGCTCTTCGGGTAACGGCATTTCACCTCCAGGATAAATGATATAATCGAGCCATGGATTGTCTTGTAATACCGCGTCCGGAACATATTTCTCTATATCAATAATGGAAACAGCCTCAGATCCTGCCTCCTTGATTTTTTTTGCAACACCCCAAGTATGACCTGGTCCTATTTCAATGACCTTTTTACCATTGAAATTGGTAAATGCGGAATAAGTATCAAAAATCTTATTGATACCCTCCTCAGCTTGATTGAACCCTGTTACATGCTTTTTTTTCGCCATCCTTTTTATAAAAGGCAATTTAATGAGATAGTTTTTTGCGATTTCTGTTATTACAGGCATTATTTTTTGTTTATAATAAGATTAGAATACTCTTTAAAGGTCGTTTCAATCGAAAAAAACTTAAGCGCGGCATTACGAGCCGAAATTGCTCTTGTTTTTCTCAAAGCTGAATCCTTAATGTAAAGCAGAAGATTGTTCATCCATTGTTGCTCAGATTGATTGGGTAATAATTTAATACATTCGTCGTTTTCTGGCAGAAGGTCATTGATGCCCGGAATATCGGAACCAATCACAGGTACTCCGCAAGCCATTGCCTGCATCACTGAAGTACACATTGTTTCTGCAAAACTTGCATGCATATATAAATCAAGACTCCGGTAGAATCCAATCATTTCAGATTCCTCAAGTAAGCCGTGAAAATGAATTTGGTCATTCAAATTATGAGTGGTTACCGTATGCTTTAGGTTTTCTAACTGATCGCCAACTCCGGCAAAATGAAAGTGTACATTGCAATCAAGGTTGCCTTTTGCAAATCCCTCAATTGCAAGTTCTATAATCATCTGCTGATTTTTGGGGGCATTTAAACGCCCTGCCATTCCTATATGAAACTCAGAGTTGGTTCTTCCTGCGCCAGGGCTGAAAACTGT
>CAUJFR010000425.1 GCA_963169885.1 Bacteroidota bacterium | reverse complement strand
CCTATCGAATATGCCTCTGTCCAGTTGATCCAGAACCGCGTTGATTCCGCCACCAAAAAAAGAAAAGAGGTAGTGATTGCCGGAATGCTGAGTGATAATCATGGTGATTTCAGGCTGGAAAATGTGCCGGCTTTCGGACAATATAAATTACAGGTAAGCATCGTGGGTTTTAAACCCTACGAACAAAACGTCTCCTTTGGCATTAAGCCCGGTGGCGATATGGCTGCCATGATGGCCGCTCTGGATAAAGACCTCGGGAATATCAAAATTGATGTGGAGGAGAAAACGCTCGATAATGTAACAGTTACAGCAACAAATCCCGGTTTACGTTTGGGCATCGACCGCAAAATTTTTAATGTAGATAAAAACCTGGTTTCTGCCGGTGGTACGGCCGTAGATGTAATGCGCAATGTGCCTTCGATCAGTGTAGATATTGATGGAAACGTAACGATGCGTAACAATACGCCGCAGATTTTTGTGGATGGACGCCCGACTAATCTGAGTCTTGACCAGATCCCTGCAGATGCAATCGAATCGGTAGAAATCATTACCAACCCTTCTGCCAAATTTGATGCATCCGGCGGTACGGCCGGTATCCTGAATGTAGTATTGAAAAAAAATAAGCGCGTAGGCTACAGTGGCAGTATCCGTTCCAACCTGGATTCAAGGGGACGTGTGGGACTGGGTGGTGATATCAACATGCGAATGAACAAAGTCAATTTCTTCCTGAATGCCAATATGAACCAGCGCAAGTCCATCAGTAATGGCACCACCGACCGTACCACGCTGATCGGCATACCGAATACCGCCCTGCAACAGATTGACCAAAGCGTTTCAAAAGGACAGTTTATGTTCTTCAGGGGCGGGTTAGACTTTTTCCTCGATAACCGGAACACGCTTTCCATCACCGGAAACATGGCCCGGGGCCGTTTCAAACCTTACTCATCCAGTGATATTGAAATCGACTCACTGTATAGCACCATCAAGACTTCATACAGCGATCGTTCTTCCAACAGCAACAGCCAGTTTAATAACACGGGTGCGATGATCAGTTTCAAACACCTTTTCCCAAAACAGGGAGAAGAATGGACTGCCGATATCAATTATAACCGGAGTAAGAACAATAACCTGAACCTGGTTAACACCAATTATTTTTCTGACTATTTCAGCAGCCTGATCAGCTCCTTTAATCAGCAACAGGATGGAAACGGAACCAATGAGAATATCGTGATACAGACTGATTATACCAAACCGCTTACAGAGAAATCGAAACTGGAAGCCGGTTTAAGAGCCCAGATCCGGAAAGTGGAGAACAAGAACAATTTCTATATCGTTGGTACGGGGGGAAGTCTGACCTATGTACCGGATCAGTCGGTGAACTATAACAGCACGGACAATGTATATGCGGCCTATGCCACTTATTCCAATCAGTATAAGAACTTTGGTTATCAGCTGGGTTTACGGGTGGAAAGTTCCGATTATGTAGGTAACCTGCCCGATAAAGGACAAAGCTTCAGCATTCAATTCCCGGTCAGTCTTTTTCCCAGCATATTTCTGAACCAGAAACTGAAAAACGACCAGGACCTGCAGTTGAACTATTCGAGGAAAATCAACCGGCCTAATTTCTTCCAGCTCTATCCTTATACCGATTATTCAGATTCCCTGAATATCAGTCGCGGTAATCCGGGTCTGAGCCCTGAGTTTACCAACTCCCTGGAATTGTCGTATCAGAAGACGTTTAAAAACAAAGACAACTTTATTGCTTCCGCTTATTTTAAAAACACCAACGATCTGATCACCCGCTATCAGGATAAAGAGACCAATACCAGTGGCAAGGAAGTGCTGATCAATACCTATATCAATGCCAGCAGCAGTTATGTAACAGGACTTGAACTGGTATCCAGAAACAAATTGGTAAAATGGTGGGATCTCACGACAAACTTAAGCCTGTTTACTTCTAAGATTAAACTGAATATCCCCGGACAGCCGGAACAGGATCCTTTTGCCAGCTGGTTTATTAAGCTGAACAATACCTTCAAACTGCCTAAGAATTTCAGTATCCAGCTCTCCGGTGAGTTCAACTCCAAGACCATCCTGCCTCCGGGCGGAAGTGGTGGCGGTGGTGGTGGCCGTGGTGGTGGTATGTTTGGTGGCGGTGGCGGAATGTTTGGCCAGGCCAGTGCCTCCCAGGGCTTTGTAAAAGCCAACTATTATGTGGATGGCGGTCTCCGTTATGAATTCCTGAAAAACAGGCAGGCTTCGCTTTCCTTAAATGTGAATGATATCTTCCGGACCCGCCGGCAGAATATCTTCTCCCAATCCGCCTATTTCACCCAGGAAGTGTTCCGTCGCCGCGACCCGCAATTGCTGCGTCTGAACTTCAACTGGCGTTTTGGAAAATTCGATCCGAACCTGTTCAAACGGAAAAACAACAAGAACCAGGAAAGCGGTACAGAAGGCATGAATATGGGCTGATCCGGATAATCATCTGATAAGTGCTTAAGGTTTTGCATATTTGCAAAACCTTTTTTTTGTACCATAACCCAAGGATTTGAAACGACTGTTCTTCACCGTCACCAATGACCTGACCTATGATCAGCGGATGCACCGCATCTGCGGGTCGTTGTCGGCTGCGGGATATGATGTAACGCTTATTGGTCGTAAACGGAAAAGCTCACTCCCCTTGCAGGAAAAAAAATTCCGTCAGCACCGGATTCCCTGCTGGTTTGACAAGGGTAAACGTTTCTATCTCGAGTACAATATCCGGTTATTCTTTTACCTGCTCCGAAAAAGAATGGATGCGGTTTGTGCCATCGATCTCGATACGATCCTGCCCTGTCTTTATATATCGAAGCTGAAAAAAATCCCACGGGTTTATGATGCCCATGAACTGTTTACTGAGTTGAAGGAAGTGATCAGCCGGCCCTATGTGCATCAGTTTTGGTTGGGGGTTGAACAAAAAGCAGTACCCAAATTCAAATGGGGTTATACGGTCAGCGAGAGTATTGCGGAGGAGTTTCATCGCCGGTACAACGTGGAGTACCGGGCCATCCGGAATGTGCCCGTTTTACAAATGGATGTCAGCCCTGTAGCCACCGAAAAGACCATTGTATATGTAGGTGCTGTTAACGAAGCCCGTGGATTTGAATACCTCATCCCGGCCATGCAGTGGATCAATGCAAAATTGCTGATCTGCGGAGATGGCAATTTTATGGGAAAGCTGAAAGTGTTGATCAGCGAATTCAATCTGGAGAATAAAGTAGAACTGTTTGGAATGCTGGCGCCTGAGAGACTCCGGGAAATGGCTAAAACCACTTATATCGGAGTGGCTGTTCCGGAAAAAGAAGGATTGAACCAGTACCTGGCACTTCCCAATAAGTTTTTCGATTATATCCATGCCGGTCTACCCCAGGTTACCGTCGACTATCCGGAATACCGGAAACTGAATAAAAAATGGGAAGTGGCGGTGCTGATCAGCGACCTGGCACCCAAAAGAATTGCGGCCGCACTCAACAATTTACTGGATGATACTGTTCTATATGAAAGGCTTCGTCAGAACTGTCTGAAAGCCAGGGAATCCCTAAACTGGCAGGAAGAAGAAAAAAAACTAATTGCATTTTATCAAACTCTTTTTGACGCTTGACAAAGCCGCTACATATCGTTTGCCTGGATACGCCATGGCCCGCTGATTACGGTGGTGCCATTGATATGTTTTACCGGATCAAAGCACTCAGTGAGGCCGGTGTGCAGATACATCTTCATTATTTTTCCTATAACCAACGGGGTAATCCTACAGAACTGAACCAGTATTGCTCCAGTATTCATGTATATGAACGTAAGACAGGCTTCAGGGGATTTTCATTCAGGCTTCCCTATATTGTTTCTTCCAGGATCAATTCAGATCTGGCCAATAATTTAAATAAGGATAATCACCCCATTCTGATCGAAGGCGTGCATTGTACCGGAATACTGCCATTATTGAATAAGGAAAACCGGAAGATCGTCGTACGGTTGCATAATAATGAATCCGCTTACTATAAACACCTCGCATCAAGTACAAGAAACCTGTTCCGGAAAATCTATTATCGTTTTGAAAGCGGCCTTCTCGCAAAGTATGAACGGAATCTGCCGAAGGATATCCATTACGCCTGTATCACTCAGCGGGAGGAAAATTTCTTCCGGGAGGAATACGGGCTGACCCATTCATTTTTCCTTCCTGTCTTTACACCTTACCACGAAATCCGTTGTCTCGAAGGCATGGGCACATTTTGCCTCTATCACGGCAACCTCGGTGTGGCAGAGAATGAAAAGGCGGCTATCTGGCTGCTGAATGAAGTGTTTTTTAAAATCAAAGTGCCCTTGGTAATTGCAGGAAAAAATCCTTCCCGCCAGCTCGACAAACTGGCCCATCTCTGTCAGCATACCTGCCTCGTGGCCAATCTATCGGATACTGAACTGAATGATCTCGTACGGCTTGCGCATATCAATATACTTCCCTCTTTCAGTGATACAGGGATCAAAGTAAAACTGCTGCATGCCTTATTTGAAGGAAGACACTGTGTGGTAAATGAAGCCATGGTAAATGGTACCGGACTGGAGCCCGCCTGTCATATAGGGGCAAATGCCCATGCCATTGCTGCTATCGTTATGCAATTACATCATCAGCCATTTTCGGAAGAAGAGATCCGCTTACGGAAAAATCTGCTGGAAGGATCCGGAGATAACGCCACACATGCCCGTTTGCTTAGTCGATACTTATGGTAGCATTGTCGAGCACCCGTCCACGTTCAGTGCGTATCATCCGGGCCGGGAATTTCTGCACCACGATATAATCGTGTGAAGCCATTACCACCGCTGTGTTGTAATCCTTCGCGATCTGGAAGATCAGGTGCATGATCTCATCGGAGGTTTCCGGATCGAGGTTACCGGTAGGCTCATCCGCCAAAATCAGTTTGGGAGAATTAAGCAAGGCCCTGGCTATATCGATACGTTGTTGTTCGCCACCACTCAGTTCAAAAGGCATTTTGAACCCTTTTGATTTCAGCCCCACTTTATCGAGTACATCGGCGATCTTCTCATTCATCAGTTTTTCGTCTGTCCAGCCGGTAGCCCGGAGTACGAACTTCAGGTTATCATTCACATTCCGGTCGGTAAGCAACTGAAAATCCTGAAACACCACACCGAGGGTCCGACGCAGGTAAGGTACTTTTTTCCAGTCAAGGCCTTTCAGGTTGAATCCGGCTACCGTCGCCTCCCCTTCTTTGAGTTCCAGTTCACCATACAGGGTCTTGAGCAGACTGGATTTTCCGGTACCGGTCTTTCCGACCAGGTACACAAATTCTCCTTTGTTAACCGTCAGATTCACCTCCTGTAAGATGAGGTTATTGCCCTGATATATATTGGCGTTTTTCAGTTCTATGATTGGCTCAGACATCTGTTAATGGGTTTCCTGCAAAATAAAGCAAACTCAGCCTTAAAAAGCACAAAATTTTACTTTAACTAAATTTTTAGTTGTTTAACTAAATAATTAGTTTTAGCTTCACTTCATCAAATTGCAATTATGAAAGCATTGACTAAGGCAGAAGAACAGATTATGCAGGTATTATGGAAACTGGATCAGGCCTTTCTCCGGGAGATCGTGGACGAGATGCCGGTGCCCAAACCGCACCAGAATACGGTGGCCACCCTGCTGAAGATATTGGTGGAAAAAGAATTTGTGGCGGTGGAAGTCCTGGGCCGTCAGCATCGGTATTCACCACTGATCTCTAAAGAAGACTATTCGGGAAAGAGCATCAAACAGCTGGCGAAAAACTATTTCGAAGGCTCCTTCAGTAATGTGGTCTCTTACCTCGTAAAGGAAAATAATATTTCGGTGGATGAGCTGGAGCAATTGCTCAAACAAATTAAAAAACAGCAAAACCAGTCTAAATGAACCCATTGCTTAATTATGTGATCCAGGTGATCATTGTCTCCGGACTCCTCTACAGCTATTACCATTGGGTATTGCGGAATAAAAAATTCCACCGGTACAACCGGTACTATTTGCTGGGAGCCGCTATGTTAAGTATCCTTATCCCATTGCTCAATATCCCGGTCTATTTTACAGAGGAAGAAGCTGCCTCATCGATTGTTTATTCCACCCTCACCGTATTGGCCGGCGGTTCAGCTGATGAAGCCGTAGTGGTTTATGCCAACACGGCCACTAAAACAAGCTGGTTTACCTGGAACCATATCCTCCAACTGATCTATATACTGGTGGCCACAATGGTTTTACTACGGATCATTTTTTCTTTACTGAAGATCCGCCGTATTGTTCGCCGTAATGCCGTTGAGCACATCGGTAAGATCCGTTTTATGAATACCGATGAACCCGGCACGCCTTATTCCTTTTTCCGCTGGTTGTTCTGGAACCGGAAGATCGAGCTCAACTCCGAAAAGGGCGAACAGATCTTCCGGCATGAATTGTTTCATATTGAACAGAAGCATAGTCTGGATATCCTCTTCTTTGAACTCCTGACCGTAGCGGGCTGGTTCAATCCTTTCTTCCATTTAATGAAAAGGGAAACCAAGGCCATCCATGAATTTCTGGCCGACCAGTTTGCCGTAAATGAAAATAACCGCTGGGACTATGCCGAATTGCTGCTGATGCAGGTACTCAACACCAACCAGAAACTTGTTCACCCGTTTTTCCATAACCAAATAAAACGACGTATAGCCATGATTACTTCTCCCCAAAAACCAAGTCACCAGTACCTGCGGAAACTGATGGTACTGCCATTGACCATTCTGAGTATTTTCCTGTTTGCTTTCTCCTACAAAGAAATTAAAAAAGAGGCTACATTGACGCCAGTTCCGGAACAGAAAATCAGTGCAGATACAACTATTAAACCAACCCGTAAAATAGCAACGTTTAACGAAGTTGTAATAGTTAGTGACAGTATTATATACAAGAGTACCCCGTCAAAAGTCCCGAAAAATAATTCACCTGAATCCATGGTCATAATGAATGGCACACGGATTTCCAAATTGGACTACAGCAACAAGACCATCCTTTGCGACAGTTTTGAATATTATGATGCAGGTGATAAAAAAGCGATCGAACTTTATGGTCCGGAGGCCAAGGCTGGAGTGATGATCATTCACAATGGAAAAATCACGGATACTGAATTTGAATTAAAAGAAGCAGACAAACCTGAGGCAGATAAAATCTTTGACAAAGTAGAAATCGAAGCATCTTTCCCCGGCGGTTCAAGTGCCTGGCGCAGATACCTGGAAAGAAACCTGGATGCGAGTATCCCGGAAAAACAAAAAGCACCTGCTGGCAATTATACCGTGGTTATTCAGTTTGTTGTAAACCTGGACGGTACAGTGAGCGATGTACGTGCATTGACTAACCATGGATACGGCATGGAGACGGAAGCAATAAGAGCCATCAAAAAAGGACCCAAATGGTTACCAGCCATTCAAAACGGGCGGCAGGTAAAAGCATCTCATAAGCAACCCATAACGTACATCGTTGACAATGGTCCCAAAAAAGAAGGAACCGTTGCTGCAGGACAGGGGAAGGTCTTGAATGAAGTGGTGATGGTGAGCTATACTGAACCAACCAATCCAACGTTTCCCGGCGGCGATTCTGCCTGGAAAAAATACCTGGCTGTTAATGCCAATGGCACGGTAGCTACTACCAATGGTGCTCCTGAGGGACAATACAAAACCAGAGTGCAGTTCATTGTTCACCCGGATGGGCATATCTCCGATATAACCGCGCTGACTCATTTTGGATATGGTATGGAAGAAGAAGCTATACGAGTCATTAAAAACAGTCCCAACTGGATACCCGCTACCCGTAATGGAACCAAAGTCAGCAGCTATAAAGAACAATCGATGACGTTTATAATAACCAGTGAACCAGACAAGCCCAATTACCCACCGGTCATACCAGAAAATCAATCATCACATATACTTACCATACAGGAATTAAAGAACATAGACATTTACAGACTTTTGCAATTGCCTAAAGGAACTGAAATTATCAGCTATGTTTTTACCATTGATGGTGATCGTGATGCCATTGAAGTACCCAATACTGGTGGCCAGATCAATCAAAAAATCAGGGCACTGCTTAGCAATGCAAATGCAGGAAAAATAATTACAGTTGACATGATCCGGATAAAATCCTGGGATGAACAGAAAAAAGAGTACATTATTAAAAAAATGCCCTCTGCTGTCTGGTATGTGAGAGATTAATACTGTAGTTCGCCATTGGGTGTTATGATCACCAGTTCCTTCTTCTCACTCGCTTCTACCCTGCCGATCACTTGTGCATCCACCCCAAAACTTTTGGAGACGCTGATAATCGCCTCCGCGTCTTTTTCATTGGTGTAGATCTCCAGTCTTGTTCCCATATTGAAGACCTGGTACATTTCACGGTCATCGGATTTACTCGCCGCTTGTATAATGTTGAAGATGACAGGCGGAGTAAATAAATTATCCTTGATAATCCGGACATTTTCTGGAATATATTTCATGCACTTGGTCTGTCCGCCCCCGCTGCAATGGATCAACCCGTGTATAGCGTCAAAATGATTTTCCAGCAGGGCTTTCATCACTGGTGCAAATGTCCGGGTGGGTGATAAGAGCAGCTTGCCGACCTGGTGTACCCGGTCACCATCTTTCACTTCATCAGTCATGCGGTGCGGACCGATATAGACCACTGATTCATCCAGAGAGGTATCAAAGCTTTCAGGGAATCTGGCTCCGTATGTTTTGTGCAGTACATCGTGACGGGCACTGGTGAGACCGTTGCTGGCGAGACCACTATTGTACTCCGTTTCGTAATTGGCTTTACCAAAACCAGCCAGTCCTACGATCACATCCCCGGCCTTTATTTTTTCATTGGTGATCAGTTTGCTCTTGGGCCAACGGGCGGCCATGGTACCATTCACTGCAATGCTGCGCACCACATCCCCCACATCGGCGGTTTCCCCACCCATAAAGGTGATGTTCACCCCGAATCCTTTCATGGTATCAAAGAAGGCCTGGGTGCCATTGATCACCGCTTCCAGTACTTCTGCAGGTATTACATTTTTATTGCGGTCGATGGTGGAAGAGAAAAGTAACTGGTCATAGATGCCCACACAGAGCAGGTCATCCAGGTTCATCACGATCGCATCCTGGGCAATACCCTTCCAGACCGACACATCCCCGGTTTCTTTCCAGTATAAATAAGCCAGAATACTCTTAGTCCCTGCCCCATCCGCATGCATCAGGTTCACCCAATCTGCATCCCCGCAGAGCACATCCGGGTATATTTTGCAAAAAGCGTTGGCATAAAGGCCCTTGTCCAGGTTCTTCGTGGCGGCATGTACCTCTTCTTTCTGGGCCGAAACACCTCTTTTAGAGTATAGTGACATTATTATGGGGATTTGCTGCAAACTTAGTTATTCCGGAAAAAGAACCAAGAACCGAAGATGCCAAGATGCCAAATAAATATCAACATCCAACCCTTTCTCCGGGGTGAGTCCGTATCTGGTCATACAAACGGCTATCTACTAACGACTATCGACTATCTTTGTTCCCTATGCAGGTACACCACGACATTGAACAACTACCGGCCTTCCGGAATGCCGTTATCACCATCGGTACATTTGACGGGGTGCATATGGGTCACCGGAAAATACTGGATAAAATGAAAGCGGAAGCCGCTGCCAATGGGGGCGAGACCGTCATCATCACTTTTCATCCCCACCCCCGTAAAATAGTCTCTTCTGAATTTATGGGCATCCGCCTGATCACCACTATCGGGGAACGGATCAGTTTGCTTGAAAAAGTGGGGATCGATCACCTGGTGGTCGTACCGTTTACTGATGTTTTTGCCAACCAGTCGGCGGAAGAATATATCCGTGATTTCTTAGTGGCGAAATTCCATCCGCACACCATAATCATCGGTTATGATCACCGGTTTGGCCGCGACCGTGCCGGTAATTTCCAGTTGCTCGAAACCCATGCAGCCACGTATGGTTATCATTTAGTCGAGATTCCCAAACACGTGCTGGAAAACATCTCCATCAGTTCAACCAGTATCCGCAAAGCGATCATCCAGAATGATACGGAAACGGTGAATAAGGTGCTTGGCTATGATTTCTTTTTCTGCGGCCTCGTGGTACATGGCAACAAACTGGGCCGGAAACTGGGTTATCCAACCGCTAACCTGAAAGTGAGAGATGAGGACAAGATTATACCCGGAAATGGCATCTATGCAGTTTATGCATTACCAGAGGGATATACAGAGCCGCTGAAAGGCATGATGAGCATTGGTTTTCGTCCGACCGTGGATGGAAAACAACGGGTGATCGAAGTGAATATCTTTGATTTTGATAAAGAAATCTATGACCAGAACCTGAAAGTAATGGTCCGGAAATACCTGCGTCCTGAATTGAAGTTTGATGGACTGGATGCCCTGGTAAAGCAGATTGACCAGGATAAAATCAACAGTCTTGGGGTGCTCTGAGCCTCATTTTCTGAAAATAAAAAAAGGGCTGACCAACCGGTACAGCCCTTTTTAATGCAGTAATAACTATTAATACTCGATGAGGTATTCAAATTTGGCTGGCTCATCAAAGAAGTCATCCATATCCACCGCAATGGTGACTTTCTTTTTGTCTTCAGAAAGAGTGATGCCTTTGCCTTCCACCTTGCTGGCAGGACGAGGCAGGTTGATGATATAATTCGCCTTCATAGCGAGTCCCATACCTGACGATTCCTTCATTGAATTAAAGAATTCATCCTCTCCCACTTTTTCATATTTTTCTTTAATCAGTGTTTTTTCAATCCGGCCATTCGTATATACGGTCTTAAAATATTCTTCAAAACTGGAAAACTGCGGTGATCCGCCATCTTCAGACATACCTTCCATGCCGGGCTGGCCTTTGAGTGCCTCTCCCACCATTATCCCGGAAAGCCGGTTACAGTCTTCTATAGCGGAAACGTTATTAAAAGGAAAATGCATTTTTAAAAGCAGCTTTTCCTTATTCATATCCATATTGATCCGCATTTCACTTTTCTTCATCAGGGCCCGTTCATTATCGGTCAGATTGGGAATACTATCCGCAATCTGATCCATAGAAATAGTGGAATCAAGCGCCTGTTCTGACTCTTTGATATCCTCCGCACCGCCCATTTGTTTGATCATACCTACCAGGGCACTCATGTCACTGGTATAACTGACGGTACCACTGCCATCTTCTTTGATGGTTACTTCCTGGGTACTTTCCAGACATCCTACAAGTGACAAAGTACAGGCAGTAAGGAGGGCAAATAGCAATTTTTTCATGTAATAAATATTGAGGTAAAGATGTTTACTAGCTGATTAACGTTGCACAAAGAAAGGGAAATCCGGTGAACCCGTATCAACCTGTTCAGAGAATAATTCAGGACATCATTTTGATCACCATTTCCTTCATAAGGGAGCCATGGTCTGCGGAACCATTGCCTACGCCGATACTTTTTAAGTTGTAGTGATGAAGCAGCATTAAGATATTTTCAATGCCGTTGGTCCCGTAAATCCGGTAGGCTTGTATATAATCCTTGACAAAAAAAGGATTCACCCCGATCTGGGCAGCTACGGTCCGATCATCTCCTGAAATGGCCTGTATCATATATACTTTGCTGAAAAATCCATAGAGGGAGGGTAATACCAGCTGGATCGGATTGGCCTTTGGGTTGGACTCGAAATATTGCACAATCCGGATGGACCGGGCCAGATCACGGGAAGCGATGGCCGATTGAAGTTCAAACACGTTAAACTCCTTACTGACCCCGATATAGCGCTCGATATCATCTTCATTGATCTGGGTCCTTTTTCCAAGATTGACGGATAACTTCTCAATCTCATTTTCAATCCGGCTGAGGTCGTTCCCGATATGATCAGCCAGCAGGGCCAGGCCTTTGGGGGTAATGGACAACCCTTTTGCATGTACCATATCCTGGGTCCATGCGGGAATATCCCGGTCGTATAATTTTTTCGTGCTGATGACTACCCCTTTTTCCTTTACCAGCTTGGTAAATTTTTTCCGGGCATCGAGCTTTTTATCTTTATAAGAGACCACCAGGATCGTGGAAGCAAGCGGGTTTTCCATATACGGCTCCAGCTTTTCCACGTCCTTCATCTGCTGGGCTTCTTTCAGGAGTACTACTTGTCTTTCCGCAAACATGGGATAACGCCGGCAGGCATTCAGTATATCCGCCCAGTTGGCGTCTTTCCCATAAAAAATACTTAAATTAAAGGAAGCTTCTGCTTCTGTAAGAATGTGGTGTTCGGCATAATTTACCGCCTTATCGATAAAATATTCCTCCTCCCCCTCCAGCCAGTAAATTGGCCGGAACTGTTTTTTCTTCCAGTCGGAGATGATTGTTTCCACACTCATAAGCCGCTAAGATACAGGCTTTCAGATAAGCCGGTTGCCAAAATTATGCACCAAAAACCCACCCATTTTCTTATTCTGGCACGGTTTTCGGAAATTAGTATAAGATGAATTTAACAGGTTATAATTAAACCGGGGAAATTACCCGCTAACTTTGTAACTGAATTATGTAAAAACCTAAAATACCCATCATTTAAGTTAAAAATTCCATTTTATATGACAAACACGAATTATCCATCGGCCACCCCACAGAGCCAACCGAACAAAAACAAAAATAGCAAGAACATTATAATCGGGCTGCTTGCTGCCGGTTTACTGGGCACATGGGGCTATCTTCTCTGGGATAAAAACAAATCCGGAGAAAAGATTTTACAACAACAAACACAGATCGCTTCCCTGGACTCTTCTAAAGCAGACATCCAGATGGAATTTGACAATGCATTAGCCAGGCTGGATTCAGTAACAGGTGCCAACAACAATCTCCAGGGTCAGTTATCTGACAAACAAAAAGAGATTGAAACTAAAAAATCTGAAATCCGCCGGATATTAAGTGACAAGAATGCCAGTCAGGCGCAACTGGCTAAGGCAAAAAGCATGATTAATGAGCTGAATGACAAAATTACTGGTCTTGAAGCCGAAGTGGCGAGATTAACTGGTGAAAATCAAGAGCTTACGTCTTCCAACTTAACACTTACAGCAGAAAAAGCCACGCTTGAGACTAACCTGAACACGACAAAATCTGAAAAAGACAACCTGGAAAAAACCGTTGATGTAGGTTCGACATTCAGCGCTTCCAATATACAGGTAACCCCTGTGGATGAGCGCAAAAGTGGAAAGGAAAAGAGTACAACCACTGCTAAAAGAGTGGACAAACTGGTGGTCTCTTTCAACGTGGAGAACAGGATTGCCAAATCAGGACCTGCTGACATGTACCTGATTGTAACTGCTCCGGACGGCAAAGTAATTTCTGAAGCCGGAAGCGTCCTGAATACCCGTACTGACGGAGATAAGACTTTTACCGCCCGTATCCCGGTAAACTACGAACAGGGAACCAGAATGCCAGTATCATTCCCGATCAAACAAAATGATTTCAAAACCGGCGATTATAAAGTCGAGGTTTACCATAACGGATTTAAAATCGGCGAAGGTGTAAGAAGCCTTAAAAAAGGTGGTATATTCGGTTAAAGCAGTTAACTCCTGCTAAAAGAACCGTCCCGTTTCCGGGACGGTTTTTTTATTGGTTCCCTTGCTTACTTAACCACATTTTTTACACATTGGTAAAGCCCTGAAAAATCAACTAAGTAATACCGCGTGGGATTTTAGTATTTTTATCCACCAAGTAAAACATTAACCATGCTGTACACTTTTCGCCGTCAAACGGTCTTGTCCGCCGCCCTTATATTTTGCGCTTTTGCAGCCGTTGCCCAAAACGCTGTACAGACTAAATACACAAATTCTTCGGTCTATACAGGTATTGAAGTAGGTTCAAAAGGCGTGAAGATGAGTATTATAGAAATCGGGAAAAATGCCCAGAGTACGGGTGCCTTTAATATCCTGAAAGATACTTCTGTAAATACTGATTTTATCAGCTTCTCCCCGTCCACATTTGCAGCCACGCTGAACGGCCTGACCGGTTTGTATAACAAAGCTACCCGTGAAATGAAAATTCCCGGCAAAAAGGTTTTCACCGTAATCAGCAGCGGTGTTAAAATGCAGGCGGAAAAAGAAAACAAATCAGCCCATGTCAAAGCCCTGATCGATTCTTTCCGGTTACGAATCGGAGAACCCGAGAAAATGGTGGAAGTGGTGGATGTGATGCAGGAGGCCCGCTTATCACATCTGGGAATCGTTCCCGATAAACGTCGTTTCTCCACCTTCCTCATCGATATAGGAAGTGGAAATACAAAAGGCGGTTTTTTCCCTGACGGAAACAGTACCGGCAACTTCAAATTATTTGAACTGAACTGGGGAACAAAAAGTACGTTCAATGAAACGCAAAAAAGGTGTGAAGGTGATTTATCCATGCCTAATTTCAATAAAAACCTGGGCCGTGTATTACTCAATGCAGAAAATGCCGATATCATTTATGCGGTTAATGCAAGTGGCGCTTATCCCCTCAGCGATAATATCGCGGTCAGCGGGGGGATTGCCTGGTCTACTGCCACCCTGCTCCATCCAGAGCTGATTGATAATCCGGTTATTTCCATCACATTTGATGAACTGGTGAAATTTAATGAGAAACTGGCTAACAATTTCTCTGCATATTCCGCGGATTTCCTGGTTGCTAATATCAACAATGCGGCTGACAAGGAAAGAGCAAAAGCCGAAATCCTCCGGGTACATAAAGTATTTGACCAGAAATCACTGATGTCCGGAGCCGGTTTGCTCTGGAAAATCATGCGGCAATTTGAATCCGCATTTGAAACCAAACATTTCTACCTGGTGAAAAACGGATCGGTGGGCTGGGTATCGGCCTATGTAGATCAGACTATTTCTGGTAACTGATAACTTACAGTTCAACTAAAAACAAATTATACTCCAACCCTGCCGATGAAGGATATTAAAACTCCGCTGCTGGCGATGCTTTCTGTGGGACTGGTAGGCACCTGGATCTATCACCTCTACGACAAGACGCAATACGCTTCTCAGCGGAAAGAGATCTATATAAAAGATTCCACGGCAGTAGCTGAAGCGGTACAGGATTCCCTGCAGCAGCTATATGCCCGTTCGATGCAACATCTTGACCGGCAGCTGGACTCTACCCGAACAGGGGCCGATTCACTTCGCTTTACACTGGAAACCAAACTGGCTGAAATCAACAGGCTCCGTTCAGAAATCAATTCCATTCTGAAAAACCGAGGTGCCAGCCAATCGGACCTCCTGGCTGCCCGGCAGAAAATTAATGAGCTACAGGGTCTTGTGGAAGATATGAAGGGACAAAAGATGAGTCTGGAGGAAGAAAAACTGCAATTGAATGAGACAATGACCCGGTTGAATGGAGAGATTAACGGACTACAGGACCATGTACGGAAACTGGGTGATGAGAATAAGGTTTTATCCGATAAAATGAACCTGGCTTCCTTGTTCGTTGCTTCCGAGATTAAACTCAGCCCTGTAACGGTGAAAAATGACAAGGAAGTAGAAACCGCTCAGTCCAGAAAAACCAGCAAATTCGTTATCTCCTTTACGGTGCAGAATAATCTGACCGATTATGACGGCACCGATGTATTTATCATCATCACCCAGCCGGATGGCAAAGTACTGACCCCGGATGTCTGGGAATCTGCAACACCCATGACCACCCACAGCGGTGACCGTAAGAATTATACCCGCAAGATCCGTTTCGAATACAGTAAGGGTGAAGCAAAACAAATGACCTTCTCCATCAATGCCGATGCCTACCAGAACGGCGCCTACTCCCTTCAGCTTTATCACAAAGGATATAAGATCGGGCAAACGAGTAAGACCTTATACTAATACTTCTAAGGGGGCTGGTTTTAAGAAAAAACGATTTTCATATTTAGGAACACCTGGGAGAATGTGCCAATTAGCCAATTGACCTCCTGAGAGATATTACAAAAAACAGGATGACGATTTTTTTAGAATTCCTTCCCCGCTTCGTTTTACAGATTGCTTAATACCGATTTCTTTTGTATCGATTACTAAAATTCACAATACACCCCTACGGGGTGAAATGAATATTTTTTCTTCTGACTTTTTTTGCTACCAACAATGCACCCCTACGGGGTGAGTGGGCATCAGCAATATTCCGCAAATACGGTTGGTTATCAATTTTCCGGTTATGGATATATAGTTTTTGTTGAGGATCATATTCCACCCCCTAGGGGTGCATTATCGGTAGAAAATATACGTTGAGGGAAAAATACCCGGATCACCCCGTAGGAGTGTATTGTTGGTAGCAAGAAGTTTGGCGATACGTAATGTCCGGATCACCCCGTAGGGGTGTATTGTGAAAACCCAGAGAGCGATTATTCACCAATTTAAATAACAAAAAAAGTCCCGCCGAAGCGGGACCTGTATACTTATAACCCAATTTCATTCCATTGATCAGAACAGGTTGTAACCATAGCTCAGGTAGTAAAGACCACCTACAGCCGGGCTGCCGAATCCGGTTCTGGCATAGAAGTTACCGATATTGGTACCACCTGCACGGAAAGTGCTCTTGGTGCCAAGAGGACGGTAAGAGATCTGCGCATCCAGCCAGCCGAAATGAGGCAATGTACCACTTACGAAAGTTCCTTCGTAGTAGTTGTCATCCTGCCATTTGTACACCACATTAAACCCGATATTGTGGCAAACGTTCTCATTCTTCAGACCGATATTGAAACGGTATTTCGGTGCATTAAAATAAGTAACAACCGTAGGATCCACATCACGCAGCTGATCAGAGAATACGTTGGCATACACCACATATTTCTTCACGGCATTGTACTCAAGTCCCAGTCCCCATCCGATCGATTTTACTTTATCAGCAGAGTTCTGTGTATAAGAAACGTTGGTGCTGCTGAACGGTGAGTAGAGTTCAAATTTGTTACCTGCCCTTGACTGGGCAACAGCCACACCTACCAGGAAGTCTTTATACTCACTGTAATAAACATATCCGTCCACCATCAGCTTTTTACCAATGATTCCTTTGTAACCTACTTCGTATGATCTTACTGTCTCAGGTTTAACTTCATTGTATTGGGCTCTTACCAGGCGGGAAGAGTCAGCAATGGAACCGGCACGGTAAGAAACCACACTCGCTGCGGTATAACCGGGAAGGGTTGAATTCAGCTTGTAATAATCCTGGAACTCAGGCAGGCAACCCATCAGCACACCGGAACCGGTAACCAGACTGATGTACTGGTTCTGGTTGGTTGGGAAACGGTAAGCGGTCTGGTACGATACGCGGAGGAAATTCTCACGGGCCACTTTGAATACAGCAGATACACGGGGCGTGAATTTGCCATCAAAGTTGGTTTGCTTATCATAACGTCCGGAAGCAGTCAGGGTAACGGCTTCTCCGAGTTTCTTTTTCAGTTGCAGGTATCCGCCATATTCATTTACACGGATCGTCTGGGCTGTATCAGCAAAGATGGTACCCTGGGAGTTCATCGCCCATTGTTTCCAACCGGTACCAACCATAATTTCCAGTTTATCAGAAATGCCGATCATATCTGACAGGTTGAACTGTCCTTCAGCGGCATACAAGTCAGACTTATCCAGGAAGAGGGCTCCTCCACGACGGATCGGAGTGCTTTTAATGATACTGGCGGCAGAATCAAAGCGGGCTGTTCCGGGAATCAGACGGCCGGCATCAGCAGAAGCGCGGGCTGCAGAATGTAAGGTAAAGTCACTCGCAGCAGCACCATTCAGCCTTCTGCCTTCAGAAAATGTTCCGATATATAACGGGAACCAGGCAGAACTGGGGCGGTAAGCTTCATTCAGGAAAGCGCCAAGTGCTGAAGAGTTATACGAATCACCGGCATTTTCCTGGGTGGTATAAGCACGCACGAACCAGTTCTTATGTTTCAGCTCGAATTTGTGCTGCGCCATTTTCAAGTTCTTCAGGGAATAACGGTCAGCTCCTGTATAAACAGTGGTACCTGATCCGAAATAGGTATTAATAGACGCTTCCAGCTTCTCAGAAAGTTTATAGTGTACACCAGCAGAAAACTTCACATTGATGGTATTGTAATCCACCAGATCCTGTTCGGCATAACCGGTACGGGATACACTGGCTTTATTGAAATAACCACGGTTCATACCAATATAGAAAGGCATCATATTCTGGACAGCTGTCTGGCCGGCAGCACCAAGGAATGAAAGGCCATTGATGAATGCGCCGATCTGCGCATTTGTGGGATAAGGATTCATTCCGATAGCACCCGGCAAAGATGCATTACCCGGTACACCAAAATAGGCGTTGGCCGCATTTACCACATCAAATAAGCCCCCGGTCGCACCAAGGATACTTCTGCGCGTCTGATCCTGTACAAAGAAAGAGAAACCGGCCATATCCGCACTGGTTTCATCTCCATACATATTTATTCCATTATAGTTAGGATCGTTCTGGCGGTTACCACCAACGACCTTACTCAGGATACCGATCTGTTGTTTATTGCGGTAATCTTCTGCTTCCCAGTCATTACCTTTTACAAGGGAGGCCGCAATTTTGATACCCAGTTTATTGTTATAGGCTTTTGCCCAACGGAATGACCAGTCATAGAAAGGTGAAGTGCTGCGTTGTTTACTATCCGCATGCATCATACCTGTCTTAATATTATAACTCAGTCCCTGGTATTTAAACGGACTCTTGGTTGTAACCAGTACAGTACCATTCATACCACCTGAACCGTAAAGGGCAGAAGAAGCACCGGAAAGTACCTCCACATTGTCCACATCCAGATCAGAGGGGCCGATCACAGAACCTACGGAGAAGTTCAGACCAGGAGCCTGGTTATCCATACCATCAATCAGCTGATTCAAACGGGTATTACCACTGCTGACAAAACCACGGGTGGTGATTGTACGGAAAGTAAGACTGGCGGTGTGTACATCCACTCCTTTCAGGTTACCAATGGCTTCATAATAGTTTGGAGCGGCTGTATTACGCAATACAGCTCCGCTCATACGCTCTACTGTTACCGGAGATTCCAGTAAACGGGTGGGTGTACGGGTAGCAGATACCACTACCTCCTGACCCAGGGATGAGCTGACTTTGAATTCTATGCTCACCGGTTTGGTGGCATCTGAAACAGTTATTTCCTGGTCTTCGTAACCAATTGAGCTAAAAACGAGTACAACGGGCAATTTGGAAACATTGATGCTGAATTCACCATCTGAATTCGTATAGGTACCCTTGGTGGTGCCTTTTACCGAAACAGATACAGCAGGCACCGTTTCTTTTGATGAACTGTTGCGGACTGATCCGGATACGGTAACAGTCTGGGCATAAGCAGCAATCGAAAACAAAACAGCCATCAGCGAGGAAGCTAAATAGCGGTAGCTTTTTCTCATAATCGGGAATTTTGGTTTTGGAATTTGGCGGAAAAATAAGCATTGTAAAGTTTATCTAAAAATTTAATTTTTAAGGGGAAAGCCCATTTCCGCCCCTTAAATTAATTCACCCAAACTGGGCCGTAATGGATAAGTTGTTAAAATCTTCGGGGCTGCCGGATTGGTGGGTTTTTCCGCCCGTCTTACTTTCGAAATATGGCCAATTTTTCTTTCCCGGATCAAACCGGGTTTTACCGGGGTAAAGTAAGAGATGTATATAGTATCGGTGACCAATGGCTGGTAATGGTAGCCTCCGACCGCATATCGGCCTTTGATGTGGTACTCCCCCGCCCGATTCCTTATAAAGGACAGGTTCTCAACCAGATAGCAGAATATATGCTCGGGGCAACCCGGGATATTTGCCCCAACTGGCTGCTCTCCGTACCCGCCCCCAATGTTTCCATCGGCAAACGTTGTACCCCCTTCAAAATTGAAATGGTGGTCCGTGGCAACCTGACCGGCCATGCCTGGCGCACCTATGCGGCGGGAAAAAGGGTGCTTTGTGGTGTTCCGATGCCAGAAGGAATGAAAGAAAATGATTATTTCCCCCATCCCATCATCACCCCCAGTACCAAGGCGGCTGAAGGTCATGATGAGGATATCAGCAAAGAAGAGATCATTGCCCAGGGACTGGCCACCGCTGAAGAGTGGGCCGTCCTTGAAGATTATACCCTGAAACTATTTGCCCGGGGCAAGGAGATTGCCGCCAAACAGGGACTGATCCTGGTTGATACCAAATATGAGTTCGGAAAAGACGGCGATACCATCTGCCTGATGGATGAAATTCATACCCCCGACAGTTCCCGCTATTTCTATGCGGATGGATTTGACGAAAGACAAGCGGCGGGCGAACGGCAAAAACAACTGAGCAAGGAATTTGTCCGGGAATGGCTGATCGCAAACAACTTTATGGGCAAGGAAGGACAAACCGTTCCGGAAATGACCGACGAATGGGTGAACACGATTTCCAAACGCTACATTGAGCTGTACGAAAAAGTGATCGGTGAAACATTCCGGCCGGAAGATTTATCGGATGAGGAAACTGTCAGCCGGATCAACACAGTACTGTCCAACCTGAAGTGAACCTATTTATAGTATAAAAAAAGCTCTCTGAAAATGATGGCTTTTTCTTCCTGTTTTCCGCCAACCGATTGTTATAGCAAAGGAGAGCCATAGAAAAATTGTATTTCTATGTCTCTCCTATGTACCTATGATCCTTTGTGTTTAATCAGCGGCACAGCCGCCTTCCGCTTCGCGGATTTTTTAACACATAGATTTAGGTTTTTCACTAAAAAAAGAATTCCTTACAATCACAACTTGCTTAAAGCAGGGCGACTCTATAAGAACAACATAGGAGACACATAGAAATACGTTTTCTCTCTATGTCTCTCCTATGTACCTATGATCCTATGTGTTTAATCAGCGGCGCAGCCGCCTCTTAATCTCATCTTCTATGGTGCTGCAATTTATTTTTTCAATGAAACCGCTTTTTTGAATTCACGGGTGGCCCCCTTACCTACGGGACAATAATAATCCAGCGCATACTGGGCATCCACATAGCTCATCCAGTAATCAGTTACGGTTCCCGTATAGACTATGCCGGAAGAACGGTTATAGAAATCACGGGTGCCAGTGGCACTGAAGTTGCCGTATACAATACTGCCTTCATAAGGTTTGTAGCCCCCGTAAGTACGAACGATATTGTACCCGTTAAAGGTTTCCACCACATAGTAATTACAGTAGGGATCACTGTATACCACTTCGCCCATTTCTTTAGACAACCAGTAGTTGTCATTGTTTTCATAAATGGTTTCCCGGATACAGCTGGTCAGAAAAACCGAGGCAAGTAAAAAAGAGATCGTGAGTGTAAAAATCCGTTTCATGGCTTTTGATTTAAGGTTGAATAATTGACTAACACCTGTTATAATAGAAAGACTGTGCCAGAAAATAAAAGGAATGTTTAGCGTTTGTTAAAGTGAAAACTTTGACTGAAATTCACCAGCTAAACCATCCCCGATATGTTACACCGGATATTGGCCTTTATGATTTTAATAACAGGTTTCACCGCCAATGCACAGGATTATTACCTGTTGGCGGGCACTTACGATTCACCAAAGAGTGAAGGAATCTATGTGTATCGTTTTAATAGTACAGATGGCAGTATCAAACCTGTCAGTCATATAAAGACATCCAATCCTTCTTATCTGTCCATTGCTCCGGGCGGACGATATGTGTATGCCGTACATGAAAATGCCAAAGATGGTAAGGGCGGTGAAGTAGCGGCCTTTTCATTCAATAATAAAACAGGCGAACTGCAGTTCATCAACCAGCAGGGCACAGGCGGAGATCATCCTTGTTACGTGGAAACCGATCAGACAGGCCAATGGGTTTTCGCCGGCAATTATACCAGCGGCAGTTTATCCGTAATGCCGGTTTTACCAGGCGGAGCAGTCGGAGCCTTCAGTTCGCATATTACACATGAAGGCAATGGCCCCACCGACCGGCAGAAATCGCCGCATGTACATTGCACCCTGATCAGTCCGGACAATAAGACACTCCTGGTACCCGATCTGGGTATTGATAAAGTGATGTTGTATCAGTTTGATGCAGCAACCGGTAAACTTACTCAGGGTAAACGAGCCTTTACCAGTACCCAACCCGGCAGTGGTCCCCGGCATTTTACTTTTCATCCCAATCACCGCTTTGGTTACCTGGTGCAGGAATTGAACGGAACGGTGAATGCATACAAATACAAAAAAGGAAAACTAAAACAGATCCAGCGGATCAGTACCATGCCCGCAGGGGATAACCAATTCCCGGGCAGTGCGGATATTCATGTGAGCAGCGATGGAAAATTTCTCTATGCATCCAACCGGAGTAATTCCAACACGATTGCCATTTTCTCCATCAATAAAAAAGGGAAACTGACCCTGGCGGGGCACCAGTCCACTCTGGGCAACGGTCCGCGTAATTTTAATGTTGATCCTACCGGAAAATTCCTGCTGGTGGGCAATCAGAACAGTGATGAGATCGTGATCTTTGAACGCAACCCGGACACGGGCTTATTAAAAGATACCGGCAAACGAATCGCGCTGGGCAAACCGGTTTGTATTAAATGGATTCCGGCAGGTTAAGATTCATCACCCAAACGCGGCCTTAACCGTTGCCGTGATTTATTAAAAATATGCTGGCCTTTATCCACGCCTTTTCTTAACGCCTTCCGTCGCTCATCCGGCAACAGCAGGGTGTCCTGACATTCCTTGCTGCAACAACCTTCATGGGCGCTGGCACATTCCTCACATTGGATAAACAGCAGGTGACAGCCGTCATTCTTACAATTCGTGTGTGTATCGGCCGGTTTACCACATTGGTGACAATGGGCAATAATATCTTCCGTAATCCGCTCTCCCAGCCTTTCGTCAAAGACAAAGTTCTTTCCAATGAATTTGCTCGGTAAACCTTTCTCTTTGATCTGCCGGGCGTAGTTGATAATACCTCCCTCGAGGTGAAATACATTTTTAAAACCCTGATGCAGCATATAGGCCGAGGCTTTCTCACAACGGATCCCCCCGGTGCAATACATGATGATATTTGTTTCCTTTTTTTCCTGCATCATGTCTGCCGCCATGGGCAACTGTTCCCGGAATGTGTCTGAAGGTATTTCAATGGCATTTTCGAAATGTCCTACTTCATACTCATAGTAATTGCGCATATCGATCACCACGGTGTCCGGATGCTCCGTGAGTTGGTTAAATTGTTCCGCATTCACATACTTTCCTTTGTTGGCCATATCAAAGGAAGGGTCCTCAATGCCATCCGCCACAATTTTCTTCCGCACTTTAATATCCAGTACAAAAAAGGATTTGCCATCATCATCCACGGCAATATTCAATCGCAGCCCGTTCAATGGTTCGATCGTATACAGGTAAGCCCGTAATGCCTCCAGGTTAGCGGAGGGAGCACTGATCTGTGCGTTGATGCCTTCATTGGCCACATAGATCCGTCCCAGTACACCCAGTTGCTTCAGCTCACGGTAAAGCATATTCCGGAATACAGCGGGATCTTCAATTTTAAAATAACAATAAAAGGAAATCGTGGTCCTCGGTGTGGGATCGTTCAATAATGCTTCCTTCAGCTCCTTGCGGGAGACGCGGTTGTGTAAGGCCATAGTGTTGAAATCTGAATCCCGCAGGTGCGGGATAATTAATAAATAATTGGACAGTTGCAGGCTGAACCAAACTTCACTGAAATATCCGGGTTGGGCTTTTCAGTGCTGCAAAATTACAAAAATTCCGGGGAACAGCAGACAGCAGTGATTATCAGAGAATTATGGCCAGTCTTCCCGGCCACCACTGAGATTCAGTTTAGTCAACCCGATCCGGATTCCGTGTTGAAAGGGCTTGCCATTCTGGTAGGATTGAACAAAATCCACCCGGATCTGCTTGAAGATATTATCGAACCCGGCAAAGACTTCATAGTAATATTTGTGATTATTCAACCAGATCCTATTTGCCCCGGTGACCAGGTAAAGATTGAGGTTGCGGATCAGCGGCAGCTTATTGGTCAGGAACCCTTTGAGGTTATATTCGATATGTGCTTCGGAATAAAACTTGTCCTTATTGCTGAACAGGTATTGCGGCAAAAACTGGAAGCTCCGCAGGTACTCCGGGACAAACCGGGTGATGGTTCCGTTGAAATGCTGGTAGTCGGGCAATTCCACCGAACGGTTATTCAGAAAGCCACCCACCCCGGCCCGGTAGCGGAGTTGCCCTTTCAGCTTCAGGTTCAGGTTATCCGCCACATAAAACTTCCATTTACTGAAATCGGCATCACTGCCCATTATATTTTTGATCCCCTGCGTGTATTGAAAGGAGAAATTCGGGTAACGGGAACCCAGACTTACTTTCCGGTCCGGGTATTCGACATAGCGGGTACCCGGCTGCCAGTTGATACCCAGCATCACGGTAAATGACTGATGAGGTTGAATATTCGCGGCAACCAGCTCATTGGGATAATTCGGCGAATACGACCGCTGATCATCCTTGCGCCAGGTATAATCTGTGATATTCTCCAGTGGCTTCCGGTCCTGGTATTGAAAACCTGTGACGACCGAAAAACCGTTTCCAAGTCCGCTGCGGTAACTGCCACGTATAAACGCTGCTTCGTAGGTCTTCCGGATATTCCGTTCATAGATCAGTGAATTAAACGTATTATCCCGGTCACTCACGGTCAGGTCGGGATTGAACTGAAAAACTTTACTGCCACCCGCGAAACTGAAAGATTGGCTGTATTTTTTCCCATAATAATACCGGATCGCCACCCATGGATTAAAATGCCGGTTCAGGAACCCATACCGGAATGCCGGTGTGATACTGAAGGAACGACGACTCATCCGGACGGTATCCAGTCTTTTGAACAGGGTAAACGAAGGATTAAGCACTAAGCCTTCGGCCGGATGAAAATTGATTATTTCCAGCACCGGCGCGATACTGAGGGTTTGTCTTTTCGTTGAATTGGAAAAAGACTGTCCCAGCAGCAAGAGGTTCATCAGCGTCATCTTATTATTCTTCCGGTCAAGCGAATCCTTGTACTGTGGATTCTTGCGCACCTGTTCCAGGCTGTCCTTCTTCTGATAATCCCGGATTTCATCAGCCATCAGGGCTACCGGTCTTGTTTTTTCCCAATAAGCCTCATCCCTTTTACTGGCACTGTCCGTAAACCTGACTATGGTGCTGCTGAATGTTTTTTTATCAATCAACGGCTCCGGATCAAAGGCAGAATACACATTGACAAAACTGCCATATACATCAAAACCCAGCATTTTAACGGCCGGATAAATTACCTGGTTGCTGACAAACCAGCGGTCCTTATCAAACGCCCGGTACAATTGTTCCACCCGCAGGGTATCCAGTATTTCCATCTGGGAGTTCTTGGTCAGTTCCAGTTTTACCGAATGAATCCGCCATTCATCTTCGGCGATATCAATATACCCGCTGAATAAGGGCTCAAATTTGCGGCGGGGTATCACTTTAATATGATTGATCTCACGCCCGTCTTCGGTATAACTGCCTTCCCATTTATACTTATAGTAACTAAGTGCATTCTCGGCAATGGGTGATATAAAACCCCGTGGATTCAGTCCGTCCCCTACCCGTATATTGTTTTCATAAAAAGAGAGAAACTCAGGGGCAGTCAGACCATAACCACCTGTTTGTCCGCTCACTTTAGAAGAGATCACTTCTACTTTAGTCTTATTGGGCTTATCAACTGTATATTCAGAAACCGTTTCTTACAGATAGACCATTTTCTGTTTACTGGTATCTCCGTCTTCAAAATCCACTTTTTGTCCAAGTACTTTCTTCGGAAATCCCCGTAGCCGCATTTGACCCTTGGTATACACTTCACAGCGGTAACGGTCCAGTTGGGCGAGATAATATTTTCTTTTGCGGATTGACTGGCGGATGATTTCATAGGCGGGATCCTCTCCTTTCCCTAAAACCACTTCTCCTAGCGTCAGTTCCTGTATGGATAAACTGAAATCAACGGTCTGGTCCGCATTACCGGTAATTGTGATTCTCTTTTCCTGGCGGGTATAGCCCACATATTGACAAATCAGTGTATAATCTCCGGAGCCCAGTGTAAGTGAATAACGGCCTTCGGCATTGGTGCTGGTGCCTTTGTTGCTGCCCTGTACAAATACAGAGGCAAAAGGCAGGGGCTTCCCGTTAGTATCGGTGACCTTACCCGCAATTTTGCCGGCAAATAACTCTTGACAGGGAAGTAAACACAGTAAGATCAGGGTAGCTATTATTCTCATGCAGGGCCGCAAGATAACCTATGCCGTGCAGGGCACCAATGGATGTCCAACCCTTAGAAAAGAATTAACATCATTTCTTTGATGAAGCCCGGAGATAACTGCCGCTCATGGCGGCAAATCCGGCTACCAATCCACCCACCACAGCAGTAATAAGTATAAGCAGGAAGCTATTACCATTCAGTGGCAGTATCTGTGCGATCTTATGAGAGAGGATACCATTGTTCTTCATATCCATCCACCCCGCCAGTCCGGCCCAGAGTAACGAAATACCAAGAAAACCGGATAAGAAAGCCTTTCCTCCTTTCTGGTGTACCAGTACGGCTACCAGGAAGGATGTGATGGCAAATCCCCACCAGGGAGAAAAAGAAAGGGTACCGGCAATAAAACCGGTGAGCGCTGTTAATATAATGGCTGTTATAAATTTCATGTTGATTCTTTATAGAATGATTTACCCAGGTACTTATTTTCCGGCAGTGAATTTCATCACCCATTTTACATTTTTGTCCGTACGGTCGCCCTCTTTCATAAACCAGAGTTTGTTGTACTGTCCGGAAGCCCATTGGTCCACATAATTATCATAGAACCGGCTGCCGGGATTACCACTTTGTCCACCGGGGTATACGCCATAGGCTTCGGTCTGATTGGTCAGGTGAACGATCATCCGCCAGCTGGGCCCATGACTATGCGTTACGGCATTGACGATATTGCCATTACCACCAACCGGAAGGCCGGGCCTTGCAAATCCCTTGAGGTCTTTGATCAGGTGATAGACGGTGGGGTTTTTGAATTTTGTCCATTCCAGTTTGCCTTCCGCCTCTTTCCTGGCCAGATCAGCAGCGGCTTTCTTCAGGGAAGTGGTAACAACATCAAAGAGCGTTTCCTTTTCAGCCGTGTTGATATTATCGATATACTTCAACGCGGAATCTTTTTTCAGCAGTTCCATGGTCACCTGCTCTTCTGGCCAGGGCACCAGTTGGGTGCTACGGGCTAATTCATCTTTCCAGATTTCCACTTCGAGGCTATCCCACCAGCATTGATAGATTGTTTGTCCTTTTGAATCGGGGGAGGCATTCAGGTCCCAGTCACGGAAAATGCCGAGAAAGCGTTTCGCCACGGGATCCAGTTCATTTTCCTTAACATATTGAAGCATGATACCACGGGCATCTTCAGCCAGGGTATTAAAATAATTGCTGTGCAGTACCATCATATCCTTAGTGGTAATACTGTTCATGGCGGCAAGCTTATTCTCAATGGTAATTCCACGGGGGGTCAGATAACTGCCCGGTATAAAATACGGATAAGTGGAATCGGCGGCCCGTTGATTAGCACTTTCCAGGAAACCACGCTCCGGATTTTTGGCATGCGGATTTTCCGGTTGAGGGATAAAGCCCTGCCACATATAACTGCTGTCCTCGCCAGGCATCACAAACAAGCCCTGGCGATCCCAGCGGGCCGGAAATTTACCCTGTTGCCAGATGGCGATATCGCCGGTTTTGGAAGCGAAGATGAAATTCTGTCCCGGACATTGGAAGCCCTTAATGGCCGCAGCATAATCATCATAATTCGTCGCCCTGTTCAATTTGTATAATGCATATCCTTCATTACTCGGATCATGAGCCACCCAGCGGACGGCCAGGTTGCGTTTGTTGGACAACTCATTGGAGAATTTGTCATCAAACATCACGGGACCGAAGACGGTATAAGCCACAGTATCTTTCAGGTCGGCCTGCCCTTTTATTTTGATGGTTTCTTCTTTGATCGTTGTTTTTTCCCATTTCCCGTTAAAGAAATATTCCTTTTTGCTTTCATCCCGGAAACGGATCTCGTAATAGTCTTTCACATCCCGTTGCGCATTGGTCACTCCCCAGGCGATGTTTTCATTGAACCCAATGATCACGAAGGGACTTCCAGGGAGAGACACCCCGTAAGCATTGCTGGTTGGTGTCTGCAGTTGTATTTCATACCAGATCGAAGGCAGGGAGAGTTCCAGGTGCGGGTCATTACAAAGAATAGGTGAGCCACTGGCGGTTTTGCTACCGGCCACTACCCAGTTATTACTGCCATTATTGATATCCGGTTTAGAAATTTCTTTTGCCGTAACTGTATCTTTTCTTCCAATATAAAGTGAATCTGCATTGGCCGGGGCAATAGGTACAATACCCGGGGCATCGAAAGCTGTTCCTTTCGGAACGATCGGCACTAAAGAATCAGGTACCTGCGGATAGATCAGTTTCAGTTCATCAGGAATAAAAATAGATTTGGCATTGGTATTGGCCAGGTCACTTTCTGTTCCTGAAGAGAGCATCTTCGCCATCATCTTTAATAAGAGAGCTGTACGTAAGTTGCTCCATTTCTCCGGAACGATATTGAGCAGTTTATACTCCACGGGCAGGTCAGCCTCTTTCAGGTCTGCCAGGTAAGCATTCACGCCGTTGGTATAGGCGTCGTATAATTTTTTGGACTCCGGATCTTTTTCAATCTCCTTCAGCGCATTCTCTGCGGCGAAGACCATTCCGAGGCGACGTTGTTCCCGGTCAAAGTCAATAGCCTTGGGTCCTGCGATTTCACTGGCACGACCGGCCGCAGCCTTGGTCTGCAGGTCCATCTGGAAGAGCCGGAATTTTGCATGCAGGAAACCCTGTATAAAATACAGGTCTTCGTCATTCTCAGCAAACACGTGAGGTACGAGGCGGTCATCTAGGTAGACATCCGCTTTTCCTTTAAGACCCGGCAGACTGAGGGACGCATCATAATTTTCCCCTGTTGGTTCGGCATTCTGCCAGAAACCGTATTGGGGATTAAGAAATTTACCCATCGGGGGCACAGCGCCCCATTGTTTATTCAGGGCAAAAACAAGACCCGCTGTAATGACAACGGAAGTGGCTAAGGGCAATAATCTCATGAAGAAGCAATTAGAAGCGAAATATACAACTTTATCCGGCTTTAAAAAGAGCAGGGCTACGCCGTAAAATACCCCGATATCCACAAAACGATGTTTTGCGTGATTTCTCCTTTTTTGACTAATTTCAGGAACTAAAAACACCATTATGCCTGTCTTAATTATTATCGGCGTCATTGTACTGATTGTCTTTTGGCTCATCAGCCTGTATAATAGCCTCGTTCGCCTGAGGAACCGTCGCCAGAATGCATTTGCTGATATTGATGTACAGCTTCGTCAGCGGCACGACCTGGTACCCCAGTTGGTGGAAACGGTAAAAGGTTATGCCACCCACGAAAAAGAATTACTGACCCGGATTACGGAAGCCCGTACGGCCGCCATGAGTGCAACAAGTATTGATGGCAAAATTGTAGCGGAGCAACAATTGAGTTCCGCCCTCTCAGGTTTACGCGTACAGGTAGAAGCCTATCCCGATCTGAAAGCCAACCAGAATTTCCTGCAGTTACAGGAAGAGCTCAGTGATATTGAAAACAAACTGGCAGCCGCCCGTCGTTTCTTCAATGGAGCTACTACGGAATATAACAATGCAGTGGAGTCCTTTCCTGGCAATCTCGTGGCCCGCAATTTCGGATTTGCCAAAGAGATCATGTTTGACCTGGGTACTGATACCCGCAAGCAGATGGAAGAGCCACCGAAAATTCAGTTTTAATTCAGGGTTGATCCCGCTCACTGCACATGGAATATGTAGGCTTAGACAAACAGATCCGCCGGAACAATTTCAATTCCACGCTCCTGCTGATTGCCTTTCCGGCATTATTGCTGGGGATGCTGTATGCATTGGTTTATTTTACCCGTGAGGATCATGGGGAAGACCCCAATCAATTATTTATAAATACTGCGCCACTGGTATTAGCCGGTGTAGGCATCTGGTTCCTGATTGCCTGGGCCGGGCATTCCACCTTTATCCGGTTGGCTACGGGTAGCAAGCACCTGGAACGGACCGAGAATAAAAGGGTTTACAACCTGCTGGAGAATCTCTGTATTTCTCAAGGCATGACCATGCCCAAATTGTATATCATCGAAGACGATTCCCTCAATGCCTTTGCCAGCGGGATCGATCAGCGGTCTTTTTCCATTTCCCTCTCCCGCGGTATCATCAACAAACTCGATGATGAGGAACTCGAGGGGGTGATCGCCCATGAGTTGTCCCATATCAAAAACCGGGATGTACGGGTGCTGATCATCACCATCATCTTTGTCGGCATCTTCTCCTTCCTAGCCGAGTTAGCTTTCCGCAGTCTCCGCTTTACCGGAGGCGGCCGTAAGAGCAAGGACTCCAAAGGCAG
The DNA here is from genome assembly GCA_963169885.1 of Bacteroidota bacterium. Taxonomy (GTDB): domain Bacteria; phylum Bacteroidota; class Bacteroidia; order Chitinophagales; family Chitinophagaceae; genus JJ008. The sequence goes on along the minus strand of CAUJFR010000425.1, from coordinate 457 downwards.
TGGCGCCATCATCCTGATTGCAATTGTCGTAACTGCCGTTGCTTATTTCATCTCCCTGTTGTTACGGTTCGGTATCAGTCGCCGCCGCGAGTACCTTGCTGATGCAGGGGCAGCGGATATGACTAAGAAGCCTTATGCCCTGGCGAATGCGCTACGCAAAGTCTCCAATGATCCCGCTATCGAAGCAGTCGAAAGCCGGGATGTGGCCCAATTGTTTTTTGATAACCCGAAGCCGTCATCGCATAAATCAGCATCCTGGGATAATATGTTTTCGACGCATCCGCCGGTAGAAAAGAGGATTGAGTTGCTGGAGCAGTTTGTGTGATCGGGTGTCAGGTTTCAGGTGTCAGGGGTTACATTTACGTGTATTGGCTTATTAATGTACACCAACTCCGTCGAACAACAATTCGCTGATAGCTGTGTCCTGGAATTTAGAACCCGGGTAAACATCAACAAT